>NZ_JACYLP010000053.1:0-34746 GCF_015272455.1 Thermoleptolyngbya sp. C42_A2020_037 | reverse complement strand
CATCTCTAGCTATAGCTTGAGGCGAATCGCTTGAGCAGTCACACGTTTTGATGACATCCATGCAGGGTCATTGAAATAGATGTCATCGATTTGAATGACATTTTGAATGCAGTTAAGCGTTACGCAATTCTGAACAAAACTTTAGATTAGAAGTATGGCGGCAGAGAGAGTCCCTGGGCTTTGTACTTTCGGCTCTGTCAGGTCGGCTCTGTCAGGTCGGCTCTGTCAGTACCCGATGGGGGAATGGCGATCGCCCTCTAGGGCCGCTTAAATAAAAGCTATTCGACCAAAAATCTCATTTACGTCGAGCAATTTTAATCGTTCAACCTCGGTCGATCTATCTCAAAGTATGGAGGCTAAGTTTCAGGAAAGCAGCATCAGTTCTGAAATTTTTTCCAGGCTTTTAAATGAACATAATGACTACCCAGAACAGCAATAAAAACGTTTCAGACTCCCTCGACCTGAATCGACTTGAGCGGGACGTATTGATTCGCCTGCTCAGCCAAGCCGCCGTATTTTGGAAGCCCATCAAGGTCTTTCAGGATGCAAAAGAAACGATTAATGAAGTCATTTTTGAACTAAAAATTGACGAAACCGAGTTCTATCTGGTTCGTCGCAAGCCGACAGATGCCAAGGCGGTTTGCCTTAGCCCGCGAGAACTGGCGATCGCCCGTCTGATTGCCCAGGGGTTACCCAACAAAACCATCGGCAGCACGCTTAAAATTAGCCCCTGCACGGTTTCTACTTATTTACGCCGCATTTTTGGCAAGCTGGGCGTTTCGTCTCGCGCCGCGATGGTCGCCCGCCTAATGCAGGACAATGTGTTGCAAAGCTAGCGTGCTGCAAAATTAGCACGGCTAAAGCAGGGCCATTGCCCGATCGATACCCTGACGCACTACCGCCGCCGAACTGTGGAGTTCCTTCAGTTCCGAGTCGCTCAGCTGTAGCTCTAGTACGCTCTCTGCGCCGCCGCAGCCGAGTCGCGTGGGCACACCGATAAAGATATCGCTGAGCCGATATTCGCCCCGCAGATAGGAGGCGATCGGCAGCAGGCGCGACTTGTTCAGCAAAATCGTTTCCACCATGACGCAGGTGGAAGACGCAGGCGCATAGTATGCACCGCCCGTCTGCATCAGTTCCACGATTTCTGCGCCACCATTGCGCGTGCGGTGAACCAGACGGGCGATGGTGTCTGCGTCTAGCAGTTCTGTGATGGGAATGCCGTTCACCGTGGAATAGCGCGGCAGCGGCACCATCAGGTCGCCATGACTGCCCATCACCATTGCGCTCACGTCGGCGGTGGACACGCCCAGTTCCAGCGCAATGAAGGTCTGAAAGCGGGCCGAATCGAGAATCCCTGCCATGCCCATGACCCGCTCTGGCGGCAGC
Source organism: Thermoleptolyngbya sp. C42_A2020_037 (assembly GCF_015272455.1). Lineage (NCBI taxonomy): Bacteria > Bacillati > Cyanobacteriota > Cyanophyceae > Oculatellales > Oculatellaceae > Thermoleptolyngbya > Thermoleptolyngbya sp. C42_A2020_037. Next base: position 33,357 of record NZ_JACYLP010000053.1, on the reverse strand, counting down.
CCGGTCGCTTTCCACGCCAGATAGGTCATCACATCCAGCGGGTTCGTAACGACGATGAAAATGGCGTTGGGGGATTGGGCGATCGCCTTTTGGGCCGCCTCCATCACAATCGCGGCATTGGTCTTCAGCAGGTCGTCGCGGCTCATGCCAGGGCGACGGGGCAGCCCAGCGGTAATCACCACCACATCGGAACCCGCCGTCATCGCATAGTCTGTCGTGCCCACAATCTGGCGATCGTGTCCCTCGATGCCGCGAGCCTCCAACAAATCCAGCGCCACGCCCTGGGGTCGCCCATCCACAATATCCAGCAGCACCACATTAGCCAGGTTTCGCTCTGCAATTCGCTGGGCTAGCGTACTGCCAACGTTGCCAGAGCCGATGATGGCAACACGGGTGGGGGTGCAGGCGTTGGGCGCGTGGGACGTAGTAGACATTGCTTTGGGACTCGCTAAGAGAGCGGCCTGGGCGAGACTGGTGAAGTGCCTTCGGCTTTGCCGTCTCGTAGAGAATCGCCCGGTTCCGCTGGGGTTCTATTGCGTAGGGTACGCGATCCCCTCCGCGAATCCTGCGAATCTACTCAAATTTTTCCAATTGATCGGCTCGCAGCCACATATTCGGCGTCGGCACATGGCCAAACTGCACCAGCAGGTAGTCGCCCCGTGCGTCCAGCACTTCGCCTTTGGTCTCAAAAATGTAGGACGGAAAGCGCGTGTCGCTCGCCGCTGCTTCCAGACTGTTTTCCAGCTTTTCGCGCACTACGCGCACCACATCGCCCTTTTTGACTGACATCGTTTCTCGTCCTGTGTTTAATCTTGTGACTATCTTGGGATTATATGGAACTTACGATACCTTGCGGCTTGTATCAAGCCCTTCACTATCATGCCCTTCGCAGGGTATAGCAGCAAGGGTCGGTAGATTAGGGCTAGTACTCCGAGGCAGAAGTTCTGACCCTAGTTTGTAGTACAGGCTTTAGCCTGCCTCTGAGGGGCTAGCCATGAATAGAGCGACTGAAGTCGCCACTACGAACAGTGGGTTCGCCCTAAACTTTTTGGTAAGAACCAATGACTCCTTCTGTAGAGGCATCCTCTGCAACCAGTCCTGCGGTAGCCTTTTGTTAAGGATTAGAAATACCACTCCATTGCAATTCGTCACCCCGCTCCTCACAACGGCTCATGTCTCCAACTCCCCAGCCCAAGCCGCCCCACAGCCAGACCAATGCCGACACGCCCGACCAGGGTGGTGGGCTTTCCGTGGTGCAATATTGGGCAAAGCAAACGCTGACACCCGAAGGGCCGCAGCTTTGGCAAACGCTAATGCACAAGAGCGCCTGTTTATCTTGTGCGTGGGGCACGGGTGGGCAAAAGGGTGGCTTTCGCAACGAGCTAGACGAGTCGATGCAGCGCTGCATGAAAAGCGTTGAGTCGATCATGGCGGAGCTAATGCCAGCCGTGCCGCCGCAGTTTTTTGAGACGCACAGCGTGGCAGAACTCCAGCAGTTGTCCTCAATGGCAGCCGATCGACTGGGGCGACTGAGTGTGCCGATGATCTTGCGGGCGGGGCGATCGCACTATGAGCGCGTCAGTTGGGATGAGGTGTATGCGATCGCCACTGCTGCCTTCCAAAAATCACCTGAGCGGATTGCGTCCTACAGTTCGGGGCGCAGTTCCAACGAAGCTGCATTCCTCCTGCAACTCCTGTTGCGGACGCTGGGATCGAATAATCTCGCCGACTGTTCCGACCTGTGTCATGCTCCTTCCACCGTGGGGTTAAAAGAAGTGCTGGGAACCAGTACCTCGACCGTCAGCTTGGAGGGGCTGAAGCAGTCCGATTGCGTTGTGCTGATGGGTTCCAATGCGCCCTACAACCATCCGCGCCTAATGAATGAGCTAATCAAATTGCGCGATCGCGGCGGTTCCGTAATTGTGATCAACCCCATCATGGAGGTGGGGCTGGTCAAGTTCGGTTCGCCAGCCTTTCCGCTGAAATCGCTCATTCCCGGCTCAGAAATTTCCTCCCACTATTTGCAGCCCATTCCTGGCAGCGACGTGACGCTGCTGACGGGCATCCAAAAGGCGCTGCTGGAGCGCAATCAGGTGGACTGGGACTTCCTCAAGGCGCACACCGAAGGCTGGGAAGCGGTGGTGGAACAGGCCCGCAGCACAAGTTGGGAAGCGATCGCCCAGGGATGCGGCGTGTCTCAGCCGGAGATTGAAGCGGCGGCGGCGATGATTGGCAATGCAAGGCGCGTCGTGTTTGCCTGGGCGATGGGCATTACGCACCACGCGAATAGTGTGGACAACGTGTGGAATATTGTGAACACGGCTCTGATGACGGGCAACCTGGGCAAACCCGGCGCAGGCGTGATGCCGATTCGCGGACATTCCAACGTTCAGGGCTTTGGCTCGATGGGCGTGACGGTGAAGCTGAAGCAGGAGATTCAGCAGGCGCTAGAAAAGCTGCTGGGGCGATCGCTCAACTTGCCGCCGGGTTATCATACTCGCGACCTGATCGACGCGGCAGAGGCCGGTCAGGTCGATACGCTATTGGCGCTGGGTGGCAACCTCTACGGCGCAAACCCCGACACCGCCCAGGCAAAACGCGCCCTCGGCAACATCGACACGATTATTTATCTGGCGACCAAGCCCAATCCGGGACACTTTCACGGGCTGGCCAAAACGAATACGATTGTGATTCCGGTCTTCAACCGCTTTGAAAATCCGCACAAAACCACGGTGGAGTCGGGCAACAACTTTGTGCGAATGAATGATCCGGGTCAGACCCATCTGAAGCAGGCAGATCTGATTGCCGAAGTTACATTTCTCACAGAACTAGCGCATCGGCTGCTGGGCAACGACCCGGTAGACTGGCGCAAGCTGCAAGATACGCGCTATATTCGCCAACTGATTGCCAAAACGATTCCTGGCTACGAAAAAATCTCAGCTTTGGACGACGGCGGCGAAGAGTTCACCATTTCGGGGCGCATCCTCACCCAGCCCCAGTTCAAAACGCCCTCTGGCAAAGCGCAGATGAAGCTGACACCGCTGCCCGATCTGTCGCTGCCCGACCCCAGTCACTTTGGCGCGGCCGATGGCACAACCGGGCTGGTGCTGGCGCTGATCACGGCCCGCAGCTATTCGCAGCATAATACGGTGGTCTACAAGGAGGGCGATCGCTATCGAGGGATGCCCCATCGCCACTGCATTTTGCTGAATCCGCTAGACGCGGCCCGCGCTGGGCTTGCAGAACACCAGAGGGTGACGGTGCGGGGCGAGGCGGGTCAGCTAGACGGCGTGGAAGTGATTTTCGGGGCGGTGCGTCCCGGTGCGGCGCTGATGTTTTATCCCGAAGTGAACGCAATTTTTCATGCCAAAACGGACAAGCGCTGCGGCACGCCGGGCTACAAGCGAGTGCCCGTGTGGGTTGAGGGCAACAGGTAAGGCGGCAGCAAACGTCTTTCATGGGATGGTTTGAGCCTTGGGCAAAATCTGGGAATCCTGCTGGATAGCGTTTTCATCGGCCGTAATCTGCTACAGCCCTTCCCACGAAATTTCTGCCCTATGCCACGTTCATTGTTTGCACGCTGCTCGTCTGGCTCAAATCGAGCGCAGTGGCTTAGCCTGCTGCTGGTGTTGCCGCTGGCGGCACTGCCGGCCCGTGCTGCTGCGGAGCCGTTGCCCCGTTTGGCCCAAGCGGTTCCCTCTGCTCAGGCCCGTTTGACAGAACAAGCGGATGAGCGGCTGCAACAGGGCGCAAGTCAGTTTCAGCGCCGCCAGTGGGATACGGCCGAACACCTGTGGCAGGAGGCGTTGCGGCTCTATCGGCAAGCAGGCAATCGGGTGGGTGAGGGGCGCGTCTTGGGCAACCTGGCGGCGATTCAGGAGGCGATTGGGCGGCCGCAGGCAGCACTGCGTCTGTTTCAGCAAAGTCTGGCAGTGGCAGAAGCAATGGGCGATCGCCGGGGTGTCAGTTTTGCGCTGTCTAATCTGGGGTTCCTGTATACGCGGCTGGGGCAATATGACGAGGCGATCGCCCGTCTTCAGGCAGCCCTGCCGCTGACGCAGCAAATGGGCGATCGCGAAGGTGAGTACGACGTACTCAATCAGTTGGGCATTGTGCATCGGGCGCAGGGACGCTACGACGAGGCGATCGCCGCCTTTCAGCAAAGTTTGGCGATCGCCCAGGCGGAGAATAGCCGTCGCGGTCAGGCGAATGTGCTGGGCAACCTGGGCAATACCTACACTGAGCAGGGCAACTATCCGGCTGCGCTGGAAAGCTATCAAAAAACGCTGGAACTGGCACAGCAGGGGCAAGACCGGGTCATGCAGGCGGGTGTGTTGCAGCGCTTGGGGCAACTGTATACCCGCCTGGGCAACCTGTCGCGGGCGGTGGCCGTGCTGGAGGAAGGACTGGCACTGGCGCGGGGTGTGGGCGATCGCCGCCTACAAGCCTACACGCTGGGCAGCCTGGGCACCGTCTACGCCCGCACCACAGAACCCGACCGGGCCGTGCCGCTGCTGCAATCGGCAATTGAAATCACCACGCAACTGGAAGATCGCCCCAATGAGGGCGCACTGCGGCAGGTGTTGGGCAGCGCCTACGCCGCAATGGGCAATCTGCGGGCGGCTCGTCAGCAGTATGAACAGGCGCTAGCGATCGCCCGGTCGATTGGCGATCGCGCGGGCGAAGGGCAAGCCCTCGGCGAACTAGGTCAGTTGCTCACCGACGAGGGCAAGCCAGCCGAAGCCGTCGCGCACTATCAGCGGGCGCTGGCGATTTTGCGAGAGATTGGCGATCGCCCTAATCAGGGACGGGCGCTATCGCTGCTGGGGGAAGCGCTGGTCGATCAGGGCAACCTAGAAGCAGCAGCCGATGCTCTGACCGAAGCAGTGGATATCTGGGAATCCCTGCGGCCAGGGCTGAGCGATGCCGACCAGGTGTCTCTGTTTGAAACGCAAGCTTCCACCTATCGCCTGCTTCAGCAAGTGCTAATCGACTTGGGCAAAACCCAGGAAGCGCTGCTGATTGCCGAACGGGGACGATCTCGCGCCTTTTTAGAACTGGTGGCGCAGCGGCTCTCGGCACAGGCCGCCCTCCGACTGCAAACGCCGCCCCCCTCGCTGTCCGAAATTCGCCAAATTGCCCGACAGCAAGAGGCAACGCTGGTGCAATATACCCTGCTGGATCGCAATCGTCTGGGCATTTGGGTGATTCGCCCCGATGGAGACATTCAGTTTCGCCAGACCACCCTGCCCGAAACGACGCTTTCGATCGAAGACACCGCTGAGCAAACTCGCGTCGCCGCCGCCCTCGGACGGGGCGCAACTGCGACCGAAGTGCAGGTTGCCAGCCTGGTGTCGCAGACCCGCAGCGACCTGCGGGATAGCCGTGCCCTCCCAAACACGCCAGCGCCCGCCGCCCCCACCCGCCGCATCAGCCGCAAGTTGCAAACCCTGCATCAGCTATTGATTGAGCCGATCGCCGATTTGCTGCCCCGCAACCCAACGGCGCAGGTGGTGTTCATTCCGCAAGGACAGCTTTATCTTGTCCCCTTTGCAACACTGCAAGGCGCAGACGGTTCATTTCTGATCGAGCGACACACCATCCGCACGGCTCCGGCGATTCAGATTCTAGGGCTAACCCATGCGCGACAGGGCCAACGGCGGGGTCCAGCTTCTCCCCTGATCGTGGGCAACCCCACCATGCCCAGCGTTGGGGAGCCACCGCAGCCCCTCGGCAGCCTGCCCTATGCCGAGCATGAAGCCCAGGCGATCGCCCAAATCCTTGACACGCAGGCGATTACTGGGAGCCAGGCTAGCGAAACGGCGATCGCCCAGCGCATGGCCAACGCCCGCATTATTCACCTGGCAACACATGGTCTACTGGATGACGTAGCCGGACTGGGCGTACCAGGGGCGCTGGCGCTGGCTCCTACTGCGAACTCCGACGGACTGCTCACGTCAAACGAAATCTTGGGGCTGTCGCTGACAAATACGGATCTGGTGGTGCTGAGCGCCTGCGATACGGGGCGTGGCAAGATTACGGGCGATGGTGTGATTGGGCTGTCGCGCTCCTTTATTTCGGCGGGTGCATCCAGCGTCGTCGTATCGCTGTGGGCCGTGCCCGACGACTCCACAGCCGCCCTGATGACTGCCTTTTACCAAAACCTGAAGCACAATCCCAACCGAGCCCAGGCGTTGCGTCAGGCGATGCTGACTGTGATGCAGCAATACCCCAGTTCCCGCGACTGGGGCGCGTTTGTGCTGATGGGTGAAGCAGAGTAGTGAAGCAGATTAGTGAAGCAGGGTGTGTAGCAGCGTAACAGGCTGCATGGCCAGGCTCTCGAAATTTGGTAAAGTGATGCCGTGTGGAATGGATCGTATTGGCTACATAGGCGACAGATTGCAAGTCTGTCATCTCTACCATGCAGGTTCGGGATTTCCGATCGAGGGGGCAGCCCTGCACGGGCGATCGCCCCGTTAGCATGGAGCTAATGTGATGGATTTCGCCCCATGACCCTCACTCTTTCTCTTCCGTTTTCTCTTCGTATGACTGGCGCAGTGCCATCCCCTTATAGCAATCAGCAGATTTCGGTCTGGCTGCGTGGCCTCCTCGCTCTCGCCTGGGCCGACGGCAATTTTGACGAGCAGGAAAAAGCGCTGATTTCTGACCTGACCGAGATCGAGCTAGCGCCCAAGACCGAGTTAGAAGGCGCAGCCCACATCATGCCGGAAGCCGTCGCCGAAGGTCTGGGAAACGACCCGAAAACGGCCGAAAACTTTTTGCGGACTGCGGTGATGGTGGCGATCGCCGATGGCACCTACTCTGCCGCCGAAGACCGCCTGCTTCAGGACTATTGCACCGCGCTGAACCTCCAGCCCGCCGTGCTAGATTCGCTGCGCCACACGTTGACCGAGATAAGCGAGAGCGGCACCGTAGATCGATTCGCTGACCTGGGCGATGACCACTATCTCCCTGTGCTGGCCCCCGTGCAGGAGTGGCTAGACGGGCTGGAAGTGCAAGATCCGCGACTGGCCCGCTTCCTGTGCAAAATGATCCCGCCGCAGTGCCCCTTCGAGCGCGATGTGGTGCTGTTTGGCCGCAAGATCGTCCACATCCCCGCCATGTGCAAGCTCAATCCGCTGTATGAGCAGTTGGTTGGGCTGCGGTTTCGGGCGCTCTCTTATTTGGCGGACGACTGCGGCGAGGATGTAACGCCGTATTGCTGACAGAGGGATGGGAAGGCAGGGAGTGATTTGGGGGTTAGAGTTCTGTTCTCTGACCCCTGACCCCCGATCCCTGTAAAATACTCCCTTGCACTCCACACGCAGGAACTCATGGACTATCGGCAGGCAGGGGTAGACGTAGAGGCGGGACGGGCCTTTGTGCGGCGGATTGGGGAAATGGTCGCCAGTACACATCGCCCGGAGGTGCTGGGCGGCATTGGCGGATTTAGCGGGCTATTTCAATTGCCGACGGGCTATCGAGAACCCGTGCTGGTGTCGGGGACAGACGGCGTGGGCACAAAGCTGAAGCTAGCGCACCAGTGCGATCGCCATGACACCGTAGGCATTGATCTAGTGGCCATGTGCGTGAATGACGTGCTGACCTGCGGCGCGGAACCGCTGTTTTTTCTGGACTACCTGGCGACGGGCAAGCTGGATGAAGACCAGCTCGCGGCCGTGGTGGCGGGTATCACCGACGGCTGCAAGCAGGCGGGCTGTGCGCTGCTGGGCGGCGAAACGGCGGAGATGCCGGGGTTTTACCTGCCGGGGGAATACGACCTGGCGGGCTTTTGCGTGGGCATTGTGGAAAAGAGCCAGATCCTCGACGGGTCGCAGGTGCAACTGGGCGACGTGGCGATCGCCCTTCCCAGCAGCGGGATTCACAGCAACGGCTTTAGCTTGGTTCGCAAAATTGTGGAACAGGCCGGTCTGGATCTGAGCGAATCTCTGCCGGAACTGGGAGATGCATCCCTTGGCGAGGTCTTGCTCACGCCGACCCGCATTTACGTCGCGCCCGTGCTGGCGGCGCTGCGGGCTAGGCTGCCCATCCACGGCATGGCCCACATCACGGGTGGCGGCCTGCCTGAAAACCTGCCCCGTGTTCTGGGCGAGGGCCAGAGCGTGCGCGTAGACCCCACAAGCTGGACGATTCCACCCATATTCACCTGGCTGGAATCGGCGGGATCGGTTCCGCGCGCTGAGATGTTCAACACCTTTAATATGGGCGTTGGCTTTGTGGTGCTGGTTCCGGGCGATCGCGCTGACGAAACCTGCCGCTTTTTCCAAACCCAGGGATTAGCAGCGTGGGCCCTGGGCGAAGTTGTTGCAGGGCAAGGAGCAGTGCTGATTGAATGATTTGTGATTGCTGATCGAGGATTGCTGATTCAGCTCCGATGTCTGCGATTGCTGGGTTTATTGCTGACGACCTGGGGAGGGCTGCGCTGGGAATTTAACAAAACGAAATCTTTTTCGGCTGCCTTCTCATCATCTGAATCTGTCACAGTAAGAGCTATAGCCCGCGACTGAGGATCGCTGCAATAACGGGCTAATGGAGGCGTTATGCGAGCAGTGCTAATGGCAGGGGGTTCGGGCACGCGGCTGCGACCGCTGACCTGCGATTTGCCCAAACCCATGGTGCCCATTTTGAATCGCCCAATCGCCGAGCATATTATTAACTTGCTGCGGCGACACGGGATTACAGAAATCATCGCCACGCTGCACTATCTGCCCGACGTGATGCGGGATTACTTTCAGGACGGCAGCGATTTTGGCGTGCAGATGACCTACGCCGTAGAGGAAGACGAACCGCTGGGGACTGCGGGCTGCGTCAAAAACGTGGCGGATTTGCTGGATGAAACCTTCTTGGTGATCAGCGGCGACAGCATTACGGATATTAACCTGAGCGAGGCGATCGCCTTTCACAAACAAAAGGGCGCAAAGGCGACGCTGGTGCTGGCCCATATTGCCAATCCGCTGGAGTTTGGCGTGGTGATTACCGACGAGGAGGGACGCATCCGGCGTTTTTTGGAAAAGCCCTCCAGCAGCGAAATTTTCTCCGACACAGTGAACACAGGCACCTATATTCTGGAGCCGGAGGTACTGGACTACCTGCCCGCCAATGAGGAATCAGACTTTTCCAAGGATCTGTTTCCGCTGCTGCTGGAAAAGGATTTGCCCCTGTATGGTTATGCAGCGGAGGGCTATTGGTGCGATGTGGGGCATCTGGATGCCTACCGCGAGGCACAATATGCGGCGCTCTATCGGCGGGTAAAGCTGGAGTTTGCTAGTGAAGAGCGATCGCCCAATCTCTGGGTGGGACAAAACACCCACATCGACCCCACCGCCCAAATCGACACCCCTGCCATCATCGGCAGCAATTGCCGGATTGGCCCCAGAGCGGCGATCGCCGCAGGCACGATTATTGGCGACAATGTGACCGTCGGAGCCGATGCCGACCTGAAGCGCCCGATTCTGTGGAACGGCGTTACGGTGGGCGACGAAGCGCACCTGCGGGCCTGCGTAGCCGCCAGAGGCACACGGGTCGATCGCCGCGCCCACGTCCTGGAAGGAGCGGTCATCGGCTCCCTCTCTGTGATTGGTGAAGAGGCGCTGGTCAATCCCGACGTCCGCATCTGGCCTAGCAAGCGCATTGAACCGGGTGCCATTCTCAACATGAACCTGATCTGGGGCCATGCCGCCCACCGCAACCTGTTTGGGCAGCGGGGCGTGTCGGGGTTGGCGAATGTGGACATCACGCCAGAGTTTGCCGTGCGGCTGGGCGCGGCCTTTGGCTCCACGCTAAAGCCAGGAAGTCAGGTCACGGTGTCTCGCGACCAGCGCAATATCTCGCGCATGGTGTCGCGATCACTCATTGCGGGTCTAATGTCCGTCGGCGTGCATGTGCAAAACCTAGAGGCCACCGCCATCCCCGTGGCCCGCGCCGTCGCCCCCAGCCGCAATGTCGCCGCCGGAATCCACGTCCGCGTTCACCCAGAGCGATCGGATCACATCCTGATTGAATTCTTCAACCACAAGGGCATTAACTTGTCCAAAGCCCAGGAGAAAAAGATCGAGGGAGCCTATTTCAAAGAAGACTTTCGCCGCGCCCAAATTCAGGAAATCGGCAATGTGGTGACGGTGCATCAGGCCAGCGATATCTATTGCGACAGCTTTGAGCGACACCTGCGGCTGGATGCCATTCGCAGCCACAGTTCCAAGGTGGTGATCGACTACGCCTATGCGGTGTCGGGCGCAGTGCTGCCGCAAATGCTGTCCAAATTTGGCTGCGACGCGGTGGTGCTGAATGCCAGCCTCAATCCCACCGTGCCCAGCGCCCAAGACCGAGAGGCGCTGCTCAGCCAGTTGGGCCATGTGGTCGAGGCACTGAAGGCCAACTTCGGCGTGCAGGTCTCGGCCAACGGTGAGCAGTTGATTTTGGTAGACGAGGCGGGCAGCCCGATTCGCGGCGAACTGCTGACGGCGCTGATGATTCACATGGTGCTGACGCAGCATCCGCGTGGCTCCGTTGTGGTGCCCGTGAATGCCTCCAGCGCTGCCGAACAAATCGCCCGTCGCCACGGCGGCCAGATCCTCCGCACCCGCGCCAACCCCACCGCCCTGATGGAAGCCTGCTACACCAATCCCAATGTGGTGCTGGGCGGCAGCGGCGAGATGGGCTTTATCTTTCCGCAACTGCATCCAGGGTTCGACGCAATGTTCTGCATTGCCAAGATGATCGAAATGCTGAGTTTGCGATCGCAAGACATTGCCAGCAGCGCCCCCCGCACCCTGGGACAAATTCGCCTCGACCTACCCCGCGTCTGCCACAAAATGATCACCGTCCGCTGTCCCTGGACAGCCAAGGGGTCTCTCATGCGCCATTTGGTAGAAACGCACCCAGCACAGCAGCTTGAGCTAATTGATGGTGTAAAAATCTTTAACCCGCAGCACGATAGCTGGATCTTGGTGCTGCCGGATGCCGGCGAACCGCTGGTGCATCTCTACGCCGACAGCGTGGATCGCGGCTGGGTCGATGAAACCCTGCGGGAATATCGCGCCGCCGTCCTTGCCTTTGTGGAGCGCGACGTGGGGCTAGACGACCATTCCACCGATTGGCAAATGGGTTAGGAACGCGACGTGGATTTTTCGCGCAGGACGCACGAAAGACTAGCGCTTTCCCATACAATAAATGGGTTGTACTCAGCGGCAGAGCCTTGATCGAGCGCTATACTTTGCCCGAAATGGGCAATCTTTGGACGGACGAATATAAGTTTAAGACGTGGCTCCAGGTGGAGATTGCGGTCTGCGAAGCGCAGGCGGAATTGGGCTATATTCCGGCAGACGCAGTGGAGACGATCAAGGCCAAGGCGCAGTTTGATCCGAAGCGGATTTTAGAAATCGAGGCGGAAGTGCGACACGACGTGATTGCCTTCCTGACGAACGTGAATGAGTATGTCGGCGATGCAGGGCGCTACATTCACCTGGGCATGACCAGTTCCGACGTGCTGGATACGGCGCTGGCGCTGCAACTGGTGGCCAGCCTGGAGGTGCTGCAATCCCACGTAGACAAGCTGGCACAGGCGATTCGCTTTCAGGCGCAGCGGCACCGCGAAACGGTGATGATTGGGCGATCGCACGGCATTCATGCAGAACCCATCACCTTCGGATTCAAGCTGGCGGGCTGGCTGGCGGAAGTGCTGCGCGGGCGCGATCGCCTCTGTCAGCTCCATCAAGAAATCGCCGTTGGCAAGATCTCTGGCGCAGTGGGCACCTACGCCAACCTCGATCCGCAAATCGAGGCGATCGCCTGTCAGAAGCTCGGTTTGCAGCCGGATACTGCCTCAACGCAGGTGATTTCGCGCGATCGCCATGCCCAGTTCTTCAACGTGCTGGCGCTGCTGGCGGCCTCCATCGAGCGCTTTGCCGTAGAAATCCGCAACCTCCAGCGCACCGACGTACTGGAAGTGGAAGAATTCTTCTCCAAAGGGCAAAAAGGCTCCTCCGCCATGCCCCACAAGCGTAACCCCATTCGCTCGGAACGGCTGACGGGCATGGCCCGCCTGATTCGCGGCTATGCCATGACGGGTCTGGAGAACGTCGCCCTGTGGCACGAGCGCGACATTTCCCACAGTTCCGTCGAGCGCGTCGCGCTGCCCGATGCCTGCATCCTCACCCACTTCATGCTGGTGGAAATCACTGACTTAGTGAAAAATCTCCAGGTCTATCCCGAAAACATGCAGCGCAACATGAACGTCTACGGTGGCGTGGTCTTTAGCCAGCGGGTGATGCTGACGCTGGTCGAAAAGGGTCTGGCCCGCGAAGCCGCCTACGCCGTCGTGCAAAGCTGCGCCCACCAAGCCTGGAACACGCCCGATGGGGACTTTCATGCGCTAATTGCCGCCGATGCCACGGTCAAATCCCACCTGTCCCCAGAAGAAATCGAAGCCTGCTTTGATCCCAACCACCACCTGCGAAACCTGGATGTGATCTACCAGCGGCTGAATATTTAGGACTGAATGCTGAAGGATCAAAGATTGCAAAAGAGTGCTGCTGCCACAAGATGCAATCATCGCGGAAGAAAAGCTAACCCGTTACTTGCTAGTGTCATTGCCCAAGGACGACAAATCGAAGTTTCTAGCACAAGTAGGTTACGCTTTGGACGACTGGCGGCAGCTAGAGGAAGACTTGCGAGCTCAAGTGCGAGGCAGTGCTTTAAAGCTTCCTAGGTCGTTGAATGCCTTGGTCTCATCTCTTCTAATTTGTATTCTTTCGGGTAGAGAATCAACTCTACCCTAGACATATCCTTTGGAGTTCCATTTAATAAGTTTTGTAAGAACTTAATGAAAAGTCATTGATCCTCTGAGGCAGTGTTACTAAAAAGCTTGAGCAAGGCGTTCAATTAATCCCTGAAAAAAACATAAGTTGCTGAACCTTCCTGATTGATATACAACATTAGAGACTGCTGTCGCGCAAGGTTTACGTAGCTCATGCAGAAATGGGTAGCCGATGGACTGGTTGTTGGGCTGGCAACAATGGTTCTGGGTGGCACAGCCTCAGCCCTATTCCCCAGAAACTCTATTGCCAGCATCGCCAGCAGCGGTTTAGGAGCAGTCTCCAGTTCAATGGTTCTGGCTCGGCGTAGAACTCGCCTATTACCTGAATCAGAGGAACCGGAAGAAAATGCCTATCCTCAGTTGCCTGAATTGTCAGAAAAACACGTTTCAGACGTACTAGAGGAATCAGATTCAGCAGAACATACGCCCTTTAGCGAACCCGTCTTAGATAGGAATTCAAAAGCAAGCCTAATAGAAAATCCTTCTACAGAAGACACGACTGAAGAGGCTGAGAATCTTCAGCTTTTGGATGGACGCTTAAGTGAAGAGGCTGCCATCAAATGGCTGGCGAATAGAGGCGTTTCTGTCATGGATCAACCTGAGCTTGACCCTCACACAGAAGAAATTTTTAATAAGCACGCCGTTAGATTAGGCAATAAGTATAAGGACGAGGATGGTCAGCCCCAGCTATCTCGCTTATTGGGACAAATCAAGTGGTCAATCACAAATGAGAGAAATCTGACCTGTCACCTCAGTAGAGCCTCCCAAAAGCAAATTGGAACGATTACCCAATTTGGTAAGGACTTGGACAAAGACACCCTATTCTTTTCTCGATACAAGTATTTTCCGGGCGAAAAGATCATTCGTGCAAGTGTGCGGAATAGACCAGATACGCGGAGCTTTTTCACAGGGGGCTGGTTTGAGAGATTTGTAGAATACAAAGTTTCTGATTTTCTGCAACGCTCAAACTTATCCTATTCTCGTCTAATGAATCGGCTGATTCAATTCTCAAACGGGGACAGTTTTGAACTGGATTTATTCTATGTGGTTGAAGGCAAGCCATTGCTGATTGAGTGCAAAACAGGAAGAGATCGAGATGCTTATCAGAAGTTTTCCGATCGTCGAAAACGTCTCTCTATTTCACCAGAGAGAGCTTTTCTAGTGATTCTTGACTTCGATCCTGATGAAACTGAGCGGCTCAGTGCGGTTTGGAAGTTTAATATCGTTGGACAGGACAACCTAATTCCCCAGATGGAAGCAGCGCTGGGTTCCAATTAGGACAGCCATTCTTCTGCCAGGATTTCATTGTTCCTAGAGCCAAGTAGTCCTTGGTTCCTAGAGCCAAGTAGTTCTTGCAGTCCGCCACAACGGTACTTCTGGCGCTAACGGGTGATGGTTGAGGTATTGCGTTCCAGTTATTGCGCTGAGACTATTGGACTAGCGCGATTAGACTAGCGCGATCGCCCGTGCAGCCAGAGCTTCGGCCGTAATGCCGTTGAGCGCCATCAGTTCCCCAGCGCTGGCAGTGGTTTCGCCGCGCTTCCAGGCAAACACATCGCGCTTGCTGGTTGAGCGCAGCATCACTGGCTCCAGCATGGCACTGGCTCCACCCGTCACGCCGATCAGCGCATCGCCGCCAAACAGGTGTTCAAATCCAGCATCGTCCAGGAAATGACCATCTGGCTCGGAGCAGATGTCCCACAGGGTATCGCTGGGGCGGTAGAGGCGACGGGGACTGATGACCGACACGATCCGCACCCCCAAGCCTTGGGCTTCTAAAAGCTTTGCTGCGTCGAATACGGGCGAAAGGATCATGTCGCCTACCACCGCAAACACGACGGTTTTAGAGCCTGTGCTGTCGTGAAGGGCGATCGCCCCCTGTTCCAATGCCCGCCGCGTCTGGTCAAACGTCGTGCGAATCGGCAGCGGCGACTTGCTGGCGGTAATCACCACACCTTTGTTGTTCTGCGACAGCGCCCATTCGTAGCAAGCCTGCACGCTGTTAGCATCGGGCGGAAACAGCGGAAATACATTCCCATTCCGCATCATGGCGGCAAAGTAGGCCTCAATTTCTGGGCGCTGGTGCGTCCAGCCGTTGCGCCCCTGCTCTAGCGCCCCTGCCGTAAACAGCGTAATGGTCGCGGGCGTTTTGCGGCGTAGCTCGGCCATCGCCTGCGTTACCGTCTGCCAGATCGGCAACCCGTTAATGGCAAACGATTCATAGGAACACCACAGCGTCCGCCCGCCGAACAACGACAGCCCAACTGCCAGCCCCGCGCAGGCATCTTCGCTCAGCGGCTCATAGACCTGACCCGTGGGAGCCTGGTTATAAAGCGGGTCTTCGGTGGGGTGAATGATCTTTAGCGCCTGGTTGATGTTGGCGATGCCCGATGCCTCGTTGCCGTCGGCGTTGGTGACCAGAAACGTGCGATCGCTCGTTCCCACATGCCCCACCAGCTTGCCCATTGCCGTAGTCGAAACCTTGGGGTCGCCCCCTACCGGATATTCCTCTAGCGGCAGCGGCCCCAGATCCGGCAGGGGACGCTCAAACTCGGTGACCACGGTTTTCGATGCCGGGCCGCCGCCCGCCCGCTCGCAGTTCGTCCGCACGATTGCCCAAGCTTCAGGAGAAAGCGATCGCGCTTTCAGCGCATCCATTATGTGGGGCGCGTCCAGCGTGTCTTTGGGATACAGATTGTGGGACTTTGCGCCGCGGGCATGAACCCCTGCGCCCTTGAGCTGTTTGATGATAAACGCGGTTAGCTTGCCGCTGAGGGCAGAGCGTGCCGCTTCATCCACGCCCACCAGCACGCTCTGGGTAAAGGCGAGGCGCTGCTTCAGGGAAAAGGCCGTGCTATCGACGTAATCTCCCGGCTGATCCTGGTCGTCGAAGTCCTTCGCATCCACCAGCACCACTTCGTCAAAGCCGTGCCCATGCCAATAGGCCAGCATTTGCTCGTTAGTCTTCAGCGACACCATGCTGTGGTGTTCTTGCGAAAAGCCATTCCACACCAGCACGGGCAAAAAGTTGGTAGAACCGGGGAAGGCTGTGTGGAAGTGCATAAACGAACTCATGATGTAGGGTTCGCCTAGCCCGCCGTCGCCAATGGTAAAGGGAAATAGCGTGTCGGGATACAGCAACGCCCCGGCCATGGCAAAGTGCTGCCCCTGGCCTAGCGGCCCTGCCGGAGCCAGTAGACCAGGAATGAAGCCAGACAGGTGACCCAACAGTCCGTGCCGCTCCCGGAAGCGATCGCGCATTTGCTGCACGGTGGTAATGCCCATATCCTCTAGAGAGCGATCGAGGAACATGGCGCTATAGAATCCAGGGGCATGGTGGCCGACCTCTGTCACGATGTTTTTGTAGCCCAGCATCACCAGTGCAGCATACGCTTCAGCCTGACTAGCAAAGCCGCCGGGGTGCCCAGACCCCTTGCTGCCGCAGATTTGCACCGTCAGGTAGCGCAGTGCGTCGGCATAAAGCAGCGTTTGGAAGACAGCGGCGGGGTCTGTTGGCGTGGCGATCGCCCTTGCCCCTTCAGCGATGGCAGGTGTAGCCCCGTAGGTCTCGAATCCTGGCAGCGTTTCACCAAAATACTGAATCCCTTCACAAAACCCCGGAGCCATCTGGGTTGCCGTCATGCCACATCCCCCGCTGAGATAAACGCTAGAAACTGCGAAACACAATACATCATCGTATCTTAGGTGGGGAGCCAGATTGGTATTCAGGTTTCAATGATTGCCATCAGGAGTTTTGGATTTTGGGTTCTAGATTTTAGAGTTTGGGGTGAGCGAGGGGATGCGGAGCGATCGCACGTCTGGACAGAGTTGCCATTTCCAACTCCGTGTCTGAGTATGGTGGAAGCAGCAGACACACAGCGCCAGGAGGCTAAAACGACGTGGAGACGTTAATCACGGCGGCGATCGCCGTTCTCATTTTGATGCTGGTGTTTTCGTTGATCACCAAGGCGATCCGGCTTGCCATTAATGTGGCGATTCTCCTGGTGCTGCTGTTTGTGCTGGTGCGAATTACTGGAGTCAGCCTGGGCGAAGCCATGCAGCCCGTGTTCGCCCTCTGGGAGTGGCTGCGGCAGATGTTTCAAAATTCTCAGCGATAATTCGCGATAATGCTTGGTAATTAGCTATCTAGGGCGATCGCCCTGCAAAATCCAAAATCCAAAATCCAAAGTCTAAAATCCAAAATCGCAACTCCGCCATGCAACTCCTCGACGACCTGGCAACCCATTGGCAAATCGAAGATCCGGAAGAACAGCGGCTCATCTCCAACGTCTCTTGGGCGCAATATGAAACGCTGCTGGCAGAACGGGGCGACAGCCTTGCCTACCGGGTGAACTATTTAGATGGAGTGTTAGAAATTGTGGCACCGAGCCGTCGGCATGAGTCCAGAAAAACTCGCATTGGGGATTTGATGTTGATCTATTTCTTGGAAGCAGAAATTGAATATTTCCCCACCGGGTCTACCACCTTTCGCCAGGCACAGCAACAGGTTGGGCTAGAGCCAGACGAGAGCTATTGCATTGGCAGCGAGAAGGAGATTCCAGATTTGGCGATCGAAGTCATCGTCACCAGTGGCGGGATGAACCGACTAGAACGGTTTCGGCGGCTGGGTATTTCAGAAGTCTGGTTTTGGCAGGGCGATCGCTTTTCGATTTACCATCTCCGCGAACAGGCTCCTAAATCGTTTTTGCAAACGGCTGGCTATGAGCTAGTTCAGCACAGTGAATTGCTGCCTGAACTGGATGTGGAATTCCTGAGTGAATGCGTTCGCAATCCCAATCCGCTGGCAGCCGCGAAGGCATTTCGTCAGAGCGTGCGTCAGCAAATGGGACTGAACAAGGGCGATCGCCCATCTTAATGCTATGTTCCTCCATCTCTGCCCAAAGGCGAAGCGCCAAACTTGCAGTAGTCCGACTCACCAATCGACTCCGGTGGCTTCATTTCTGCCAGCAGACGTGGCGATGCTGCTTCCGCCTCGATCAGGTCGATCGGCTAGGTTTCATTTCAAAAGATGGGGTATCAAAAAGTGTAACTGAACGTACCGTCTCTCCTGCCCAGTGCCAAAGTAGGAGCATCCTTAAATTCATTCCTATGAGGAGATGATAGCAATGAAACCCGCGATGCCTTCTATGATAAAAACGGCAATGAAACCGAACAGACTGACGCGCACAGCCTTTGGGCTGAGTTCGGCGGTGCTGTTGGCGGTGGGTGGGCTGAGCCTGATGCCGATAAACCCCGATCCAGTAATGGCGAACGAAGTGATGACGCGCGTGTTGACGGTAACGGGAACCGGGAACGAGTTTATCCCCACCACGCTCAGCCAGGTCAACCTGGGGGTAGAAGTGCGGGGGGCAACCGCAGAAGCCGCCCAGCAAGACGCAGCGCGTCGATCCAATGCAGTTGTGCAATTGCTGCGATCGCGCCAGGTCGATAAGCTGCAAACCACAGGCATCAACCTCACCCCGGTCTACAACTACAACAACAACGAGCAGCGGCTTGTGGGCTATACCGCCACGAACACCGTCAGCTTCCGCGTGCCGACCGAGCAGGCCGGCGGGCTGCTGGATGAAGCCGTAAAAGCGGGGGCCAGCCGCATCGACAGCGTGAGCTTTGTGGCCTCAGATGAGGCGATCGCCCAGGCCCAACAGGTCGCGCTCCGCGAAGCCGTGCAGCAGGCCCAGTCCCAGGCGGATACTGTCCTGGCAGCGTTAGGTCTGCGCCGTCAAGAAATTGTCGGTGTGCAGATCAACCATGCCTCTGCGCCCCCGCCGATGCCTGTGTTGCGCCAGTCTATGGCAATGGATTCTGCCGCTGCACCTACACCTGTCATTGGAGGGGAACAGGAAGTGCAGACAACCGTCACGCTCCAGATCCGCTATTAGGTATCTGTTAGGGTGCATCCCACTTTTGTAACCCTCACCCTAAATCCCCTCTCAAAGCGGGAGAGGGACTTCCAATCCGGCTCCCCTTCTCCCAAAAAGGGGAGAAGGGGCTGGGGGATGAGGGCAAACTTGCAGAACTGGGATACGCCCATCTGTTAGTTCTGCATCTGTTGGCGATGCATTAGGTAAAGTATCAGTCCTAGGTCAGTCCACTCATTGAGAATGGCACTCGGCACAGATCTGACAACCCTGTTATTGTCGATCTATCGGGTGCTGTTTCGTCTCAGAAAATGGGAATTGGGAGCGATGCACTCATGCGTGGTGAATGTAGGAGCGCAGTGAATATAGGAGCGCAGCGAATTCATCACGGTGCATCAAAACGCAACCAAAGCAAAGGGCCGTGTGGCAGAAAATCCCAAGCCATACAGCCCCAATAAAGTTTGAAGAAACAAATCAGAGAAGAATTACTCGGAAACTGTCTCGATCTTCTGCTTAATCTTCTCAGTAATCGTCTCTAGAGAAGGTGCAAATTCTTCTTTTTTCTTCAGACCAATCTTGATTTTTTCGGCAATTTCGTCTGCCGTCGGTGCAACGCCATCCTTGCCGGGTGTGATGCCTTTTGCCTTCACTTTCTCGGCAATTTCTTCAGCAGTCGGAGCAAACATCTCCTTCTTCTTCAGACCAAATTTGATCTTTTCAGTGATCTCTTCAATAGATGGCTTGAATAGCCCCTTCTTTCGCATGAAAAACTCGGTGCGCTGCTCTGGGGTCAGGGTGGCAAAGAAGTCGCTCTTGGGCAGGCCCTTGATCAGGCTGGCAAGCTCAGACTTTTGTTCTGGTGTCAAGGTTAGTGACTTGAATGCCTTGCGGAGACTGTCGCCGCCTGCAATTTCGGCGGCAAACTGATCAATCTGGTCGGGGCGCAAAACAGCAGCAAGTTGAGGGAGAACTTCCTCATTGAGCTGTTGCAGAAGCTCTTTTTGCGACTCGGTCAAATCCAAATCGCTGGTCTGCGTTAGACCCGGAAACGCTTTTAATAAATCAGAAATGGAAAACTGGGAAATCGGAAAGGCATGGGCAGCAGTTCCCAATAAAAGGTTCAACCCCATGATTAGGGAAACTACTAAAGACAGAAACGCACGTCTCATCGGATATGTCCTTCTTGTTTGAGAGAATCAGGCTGATTTAGTTTTTCGATGTCAATCAACTTGAAGTCAGTTAACTTTAAGTCAATCAGCTTTAAGTCAATCAGCTTTAAACTAAATCAGCTTTAATCAACATTGTGCTGGTGATGGAAAACACTCTTCTTCACCCATCAGCATTACACCAGTGTATGAAGCTGTGTGTATCCGTAAATGCGAGAAAGTGATCCAAAGAGAGTTCAGGTTTAGATGGTGCAAGTTTAGACTAGGCAGGGGAAGAGGCTTGGGCATGTTCTTTGAAGGCGGCGATCGCCATCACAGAAATGATAATCAGCGGAATGATTAAACTCCACCAAGTTTCGGAAACCATGACAAAATAAACCGCCGACGCGCCGCCCAGCGCAAACCCCAGGATGACGGGAAAAACGCGGCCCATCCGCTCAACCGCTTCGGCAACCTCCTGGCGGGCCTGAGGGTTTCTGTGCATCGTTAGCTTACCTACGATGTACTGCACGATATCGATGGTGATCTGTGTAGTATTGCCTGTCATCACGGTAGTTGGGATGTAGCTCTTGAATACGCCTTTGGCTTCTTTCATCAGCGCGTTTTGAATCGCCATTGCCACCACGCCGGTCATCGCGATGGGGAAAATTAGATCTTCCTGCACGTCTACAAGCAGAGAGGGGGAGAGGCTGGTCGCCACGACGAGAAACACCGCCAGGGCGATCGCCTCTAGGGTCAGCAGCACCGCAAACACCGGCCACTTCCTGCCCCGCGCAAACCGAGCGACTAGCGACGTGATGGCCACCGTCAGCATAAAGATAGGCAGCATGAGTAGCCGCGTCACCGTGCTGCCTTCGTCCGATGCCACAAAGGACGACCCCGCCAGCGCAATGTTGCCTGTGACATGGGCGGTGAAAATGCCAAACAGAATGATGAATGCTGAAGTATCCACAAACCCTGCCACCCAACTCAGCAGAAACCCTGCGGGCCCGTCGCTGAGCAAAAATGAACTGAATCGAAACGTTTCACCGTCTGCCCTCGAAGTCGCAACCATGAACGCCAGTGCTCCTAGTAACAGTGATTGCAGGGGTCTATTGCAAGTCTATTTCAGAGATTATTGAACAACACAGGAGCGCAAGAGCTTTGCCCCCGCGCCCAGATAAATAACAGCGAAGCACGAACAATGGATTGCTGGATCGCCAACAGCAGAGATCAGCAACTCGTGTCCCTAAACCTAGTCAGCCTTGGAAACCCCCTTGCGCGTAGCATATTATCCCCAAGGGGGAGGGTGTTTTGTGTTTTTTGATACAGTTTGGGGCGAACGAGGTGGACGGGGTGGGAGGGGAGGGGGAAGAGGGAAGAACGAAGAACAAAGAACGAAGAACGAAGAACGAAGAGGGAAGAATGGGTTAGGAGAGTTCTGCGATCGCCTTGGAGATTGGGATTTGAATCACAAACTCGGTGCCCTTTCCTGGTTCTGAGAGGCATTCCAGGGTGCCGCCGTGCTTTTCGGTGACGATTTGATAGCTGATGGACATGCCCATGCCGGTGCCTTTGCCGACGGACTTGGTGGTGAAAAATGGGTCAAAGATGCGCTGCCTGACGCTGGGCAGCATTCCTGTGCCGTTGTCGATGATGTGGATGCTGACTTGATGATCGGGCATGACCTGGGTTTTGATGCAAATGGTGCTGGGTTCAGCCTGCTGGTCGGCGATCGACCGCTGCTGGTCGCGTTCTTCTAGTGCGTCGATGGCGTTCGACAGGATGTTCATAAACACCTGATTCAGTTGACCTGCATAGCACTCGACGGGCGGCAGCGAGCCGTATTCCTTGATCACCCGAATCTCTTCGCGGCCAGGGCGTGCCTTCAGGCGGTTGTGCAAGATCATCAGCGTGCTGTCGATGCCATCGTGGATGTCTACAGGCTTGGATTCCGCTTCGTCTAGCCGGGAGAAAATGCGGAGCGATCGCACGATTTCGTGAATCCGCTCGGTACCCACTCGCATTGAGGCAAGCAGTTTGGGTAAATCTTCGCGCAGAAACTCCAGATCGATCTCTTCGGCATAGTGGGCAATTTTGGGCGTGGGTTCAAGATATTCCTGCTGATACAGATCCATGAGAGCCAGCAAATCCTGCACATAGTTGCGGGCATGGGCCAGGTTGCCGTGGATGAAGTTCACTGGGTTGTTGATTTCATGGGCAATGCCGGCCACCAGTTGCCCCAGGCTCGACATTTTTTCGCTTTGCACCATCTGCGCCTGGGTGCGCTGAAGCTCTTGCAGCGCGTGTTGCAGTTCCTCGCTCTGGGCGCGGCTCTGGGCGTAGAGTTCGGCCTGGTCAATGGCGATCGCCAGTTGGGTGGCCACCGATTGCAGCAAATCGCGCTCTCGCTCGGTCCACGGGCGCACCTGCTGAAAGTGGTCGCCAATCAGACAGCCGATTCGCTGAGAATGCGTCCGCAGCGGCATCAACACCACCGACTGCACCCCCGATTCCATCAGCAGCGCTTGAAAAACCGGGTCGCTGCACTGGGCCGTGTCGTCTACCCAAACCATCTGCTGCTGGATCAACTGCTGCACCACATTGTCGCCAACCAGCCGCAGGGGATACTCACCCAGCAGGCTGGGCGCGTGGTCGTTTTTGGCTTCTTGCACAATCTCCCAGTGCGGCGTATCGGTCTCGGGCAGCACCCAGCAAAAGCCGCAATAGTCGATTTCCAGAAGGTTTCGCACGGCCTGAATTGTGGTTTCAAGTACCGTGTCCAGGTTGAGAGAATTGCGGATCTGGTGGGCAAGCTGGTTCAGCAGGGTTTGGCGATCGGCATAGTCCTGAATCGCCTCTTCTGCCCGCTTGCGATCGGTGATGTCGATGGCAATGCCACCCACCACCTGCTGTCCCGACCCGTCCGACATGGGAAATTTGTAGACCAGCGAATCGCCAATCGTGCCATCCGGCAGCGGAATCGGCTCGATCGTGGCCAGCAGACGACGGTTGTGAATGACGGTTTGAACGTTGTGCAAAAATTCTGCCGCGACCTCTTTGGGGTATAGATCAAATAGCGACTTGCCCACCACGTCCGGCGTGGGCAGGGTGAACATTTTCAAATAGGTTTGGTTGATGTAGAGCATTTGCCCCTCATAGCTGACCATCCAGGCGGCGGTCGGGCTGTGATCCATAAACGCCTGAAAGCGCTCCTCGCTGCGGCGGCGGGCCTCTTCTGCTTCCTTGCGCGGCGTGATGTCTTGCACCGTGCCCACCATTGTCAGGGGCTTGCCGTCTTCGCTCCACAGGACATCGCCCCGACCCGCCAGCCAGTGAATGGAGCCATCGGGCCAGATCACTCGATAGTCCGCAGCATAGGCGGTTGTGCCGGCGATCGCCGATTCGATTGCCTGTTCAATCCGCCTCACGTCTTCTGGGTGGATCGCCTTCGCACAGGTCGCCCAAGTGCCATCGAAGGTGTCATCCGTCAGTCCAAACAGATGCTTCGCTTCGTCGCTGAAGTGTTCCAGATGATCCGTTGCAATATTCCATTCCCAGATGCCCGTTTGCGCTGCCTTGAGCGCCAGCCGCATCCGCTGTTCACTTCGTTGCAATGCCTTCTCGACCTCCTGACGCTGAGCCTCTAGCTGGAGGCGATCGCCAATATCTCGCCACGTTGCGTGCAGAATGGTGCGCCCCTGCCACTCGATCGCCGTCAGCAATACCTCTACCCACAAGTCTTCCCCATTCATGCGGTGGTGCATCCATTCAAATCGGTGACTGCCCCGCCGCATGGCGATCGCCATCATCTCATTTGCCGTTTCAAACGAGGGTCGTCCGTCGGGCTGCACCGCGGGCGAAAGCATGGCCGGATGCAGCGATTGCACTTGCGCTTTGTCAGTGCAGCCCAGCAGGGCGATCGCCGCTGGATTGCAGTCAATAAATACATCGCCATCAATCAGCAAAATTGCATCGGCAGAGCGCTCAAAAAGCTGGCGAAAGCAGTCTTCGGGCAGGGGCAAACCGAAACCAGCAGGTTCAATCATGAGTTTCTAGAGCAAGAAGAGGGGCCGAGTCCATATCATGCAAGCCAATTGAGGTGGGGGTTGACGGGGCACCACTTCACAACACCCAGGTAAACGCCATGTGGGAAAACGCTAATCTAAAAAGGCTAATCTATAAAGCAGTTGGGGGCTGGGGAAACTGCAAATGCCGTCCCACGGGCGATCGCCCCTAACAGGCATTGGGCTACACCCCGACTGAATCCTGATCCAGAGTGCCCTATCTCTATTACCTCGCCAACACCTGCCAACCGCTAAACAGCCCATCTAAATAGTAGAGTTCTACGGTAATGCTAATCCTTGATGACAAAACTTCAGAGAGATTGGACTGCTTTTTTTCCACGGCTGACGCTTCAGCGGCAGTTGACTTTGCTGCTGATGGTGTTTGTTGGGTTGGGTGGGGCTGCGATGGGTCTATTAGCAGAGGTTTATCATCGCCGTGAAAGCACCCTCGCAGCTCGCACCCAGGCCGAACTTTCTCAGGCGAATGCGCTGCTCATCCAAAAATTTTTGGAGTCCGACTTGGTTGATTCTCACACATTTGGCAAGCCAGAAGACGACATTCTCTGGCAGCAGTCGAGTCAGGCTTTGGCAGATTTCCCGCGCGTCGAGGGCGGCTTTTATTTGCACCAAGTCGATCAACTCCTGGGCTATGCCTTTCCAACCCACGGGGGGAAAGTGCCCAAGCGGGATGTACCACCGACTGAGCGAGGAATTATCTTAGACTTGGTGCAGCAAACTACAGCGCTGCGCGTGCCCCAAGAGAAGGTGCTGCACGCAGGAATTGACATCGTAATCTTGCGGGCGGAGCCGCTGCCCTTTCGCGGCGCGGTCTGGACAATGAAGCGGATTCCCCAGTCTCAGGATCGGCAGTCTCGGCTCCTAACCCTGTTGTTGGTGTGTTTAATGCTGGTGGCCGTTGCATGGACGCTGCTGATTCTGGTGCAGTTGCGTCATGGCGTGCGATCGCTCCAGCACGGCATCAAGGAAATCGAAGAAGGGCGAGCCGATGAAATTGTGCCGCTAACGATGGAGATGGGGCAGGTTGGCGCAGCTATCACCTCCATGCACCAGCGGCGACGAGAACTGGAAAACCGCCTCCAGCGCGTTGAGCGCTTGGCCTCTTTGGGACAACTGGTGGCAGGGGTTGCCCACGAGGTGCGGAACCCGCTAGCAAGTTTGCGGCTGAATTTAGAATATTTGGCTCGCCAGGCCCAGCGACAGGGTAATGTTTTGTCGATCGACCATCTCACCGAGCAAATCGATCGCCTAGAGGCACTGGTGCGACAATTGCTGTATTTTGACAAACGCCAGCAGGATGAGGCATGGGTTCCAGAATCTCTAGAAAAAATTGTGCAGGAGGCCGTTTCTCTGCTCCGTCTAGAGGCTCAACAGCAAGGCATCGAGTTGGTCTATCAACCACCGGGGCGATCGCTCCTGCCAATTCCACTGCGCTGTCGCAGCCTCAATCAAATGATGGTGAATCTCATTCTCAATGCCATTCAGGCGAGCCGAGCGGGGCAAACCATCACGGTGGGAGTGGAGGAGGAGGGCGATTATCTCGTGGCCTGGGTCGAAGATGCAGGGAAGGGGGTGCCTCCCGAACTGAAGGAGCAGATTTTTAATCCCTTCGTATCGACCAAACCTGATGGAACCGGGCTTGGATTATCCATTAGTCATGAAATTGTCGTGCAACACGGCGGCTATATCGATCTACAATCTCGCCCTGGCTGCACGCGGTTCAGCGCGTATCTTCCCAAACAGCCTAAACCTGGCATAAGTGGTCTAGAGCTAGCAAAACGAGGGCGAAATGGCAAAAATTCTGATCATTGATGATGAGAAGGCCATGCGTCAGGCAATGGTGCAAATCTTGCGTGATGAGGGACATGAAACCTTAGAGGCATCCGACGGCAGCCAGGGGCTGAAACTCATTCAAGCCTGTGAAGCGGGCGATCGCCCCGACCTAGTCTTTCTCGACCTAAAAATGCCCCGCACCCAAGGCATGACGGTACTCAAGACCCTCGGTTCACAACTGCTAGAGTTGCCTGTGATTGTGATGACTGCCTACGGCACAGGACGTACCGCCATAGAGGCCATGCAGCTCGGAGCCTATGACTACATCACCAAGCCCTTTCCGCTAAAAACCCTTCTGAGTTTGACCGAAAAGGCCCTCGCCCATGCCCAAACATCGGTGTCGGTTAGCCAAACTAACATCCTGCAAGACCTCGACACAGAGGAATTATTGGGGCAGTCTGCTGCGATGGCAGAGGTGTTTAAGCTCATCGGCCGCGTGTCCCAAACCGACGCTACCGTGCTGATTTTAGGCGAATCAGGTACTGGCAAAGAATTGGTGGCTCAAATGCTGCACAGCAACAGCCGCCGCAGCCGTAGCCCACTGGTCAAGGTCAACTGTGCTGCCCTACCCGAACATTTGCTAGAAGCAGAACTGTTCGGCCATGAAAAGGGTGCGTTTACTGGGGCCGACCATCTCCGCATCGGACGGTTTGAGCAGGCTAATGGGGGCACCATTTTCCTGGATGAGATTGGAGAACTGAGTCTCGGCATTCAAGCAAAACTGCTGCGGGTGCTACAAGACCGATCATTTGAACGGCTCGGCAGCAATCAAACTCGTACAGTCGATGTTCGCATTTTGGCAGCGACCAATCGCAATCTGGAAACGATGGTGCAGCGTCAGCAGTTTCGAGAGGACTTGTACTATCGGCTCAATGTGCTGCGGATTGATTTGCCTCCCCTGCGCGATCGCCTAGAAGATTTGGATCTGCTCACCCAACATTTCCTCAAGCGGCTCGCCATTCAGCACAATTTCCCAAAACTCAGCATATCAGAAGCCGCGTTTCAGAAACTTCAGTCTCACGCCTGGCCGGGCAATGTGCGAGAGCTACAAAACACGCTAGAACGTGCTGTCATTCTATCTGGAGGGCGAATTTTGCTGCCTGATCATCTCTCCTTTGGCCAGATGCCAAAGCCCGATCTGAACTTGGAAAATGCGATCGCCCAACTTGAGCAAGACCTTATCCGACGCGCTTTGACGCTATACCCTTACTGCGCTCACGAAGCGCTCGGTCTCAGCCTTGAAGCCTTCCATCAAAAGCGAGAGCAGTGGAACCTCTGAGCGTCTCTTCCAAACCCGCGCTGCACCTCCAGGTTAAGCTCCAGCCCGTTCTGTATCCCAGTTTGCGGCAACTTGTGCAACTGCTGCCCCTTGATTATCGGCGGGTGCTGCATCGACTCCAATCCGAGGCATTGCGGAATCCATTTCTCATCGATGCCCAACTCGGCGGGCGATCGGCAGAAACCCTTTTAGGCGATATCTCTCCTGATTGGTACGAACCCATCGCTACGCCAGAAACCCTACAGGATCACCTAGAGTCCCAAATTTCGGTTCTACCTGTATCACAACAGCAAAAGCTGCGAACCCTGCTGCCGTGGATTGCGCCGTCCGGTTATTTAGAAGAATCCCCTGATGTCTGGGCTAGGGGAACGTCTTGGACTCCGCTAGAGTTGGCGGCAATGGTACCCGTGTTGCAGTCCCTTGACCCACCAGGCGTGGGAGCGCGATCGCTGCGGGAATGTCTCCTGCTTCAGAGCGACCCGACGGACTCTTTGATCACGCATATTATCCGCAACTATTTGGATGAACTGGCCACAGGACTGGCGACATCGGCGGGTCTGCAACCACTGCTGCATACCCTAAGACACGATGCGCCGGAATTTGCCTCAATTTCTATGTCTGAATTGCAGGCGGCCGTCCGCAGAATCCAGGCGCTAGAGCCGCGACCGGGGCGAAATTTTAGCTATGCACCAGTTGCAACTGTAGTGCCCGATCTGACCGTTCAGCCAGCAGGTGGTGCGACTGACGAACTGTGGGAGGTTACTCTGGTGCGGGCCGTAGAGTCGCGGTTTGGGCTGAATGCCGAGGCGATCGCCCTGCTGGACACTCCCCTACCCCCCGCAAAGCGCCAGCAGCTAGAAGCCCTATTCCAACAAGCCCAGAGTTTGCTCACTGCCCTCAGCCAGTGGCAAGAAAACCTGCTAAAGGTCGGCCAGTTCCTTTGCGATCGCCAGCAAGCTTTTCTCCGCAGCCGCAATCCGCTCGACCTATTGCCTACGTCCCAGCAGCTCGTGGCCCAAGCGGTAAGCCTGTCAGACGCAACGGTCAGTCGAATTGTGCGCGATCGCTATTTGCTGCTCAACATATCGCCTCGGCAAATTTTGCCGCTCTCGTGTCTGTGCCCAGCAGCGGTCGTTGGCGGGCGCACTCCCCAGCAAATCCAGCAGGTTATCCAGGAATTGATCCAGGCAGAACCGCCCCACAAACCTTACAGCGATGCCCAGCTTGTCCACCTGCTAAAGCTACGGTTTGGGCTGGCAATTGCTCGCCGCACTGTGGCCAAATACCGCACTCAGCTTGGGATTGCTAATGCCGCCCAACGACGGAAGCTGACGACAACTCCTTGAGCCAGTAGAACTTTGGATTTTGCATGGGCATGTGCTGGGGCTGAAAACGGTAGCCCGTACCGCGAACGGTTTGAATATATCCGTTGCCCATCTTTTTTCGCAGATAACCGATATAGACATTGACGATATTAGAGCCAGGGTCATAGTCATACCCCCAGACATGCTTGAGTAAATGCTCGTGACTTAGCACTCGTCCTGGGTGTCGCAGAAACGTTTGTGCTAAGACAAATTCGCGGGCCGACAGTTCGATCTGGCGATCGCCCACTTGGAGTTGGTGGGATTGCAAATCTAGCTCAACGTCACCGACTTGCAATACTATCTCGGTGTTCTGAGCGGCACGGGCATGGCGCAGGCGCAAGCGAACACGGGCCAGCAATTCCTCGAAGTGAAAGGGCTTAGCAACACAGTCATCTGCACCGCTTTCCAGCCCAGCAACAATATCCTGCACGCTGCCGCTAGCGGCGAGGAGAATAATGGGCAATTGTTCGCCCTGCCCGCGCAGTTCCTCCAGCACGGTCCAGCCATCTTTTTTGGGCAACCCCAAATCTAAAATCAGCAGGTCAAACTCCCGGCTGGCAATCATTTCGCAGGTGGTTTGTCCATCAGAGGCGATCGCCGTCAAAAAGCCATCAGCCCGAAATCCCTGTTCCAAAAAGGCAGCAATTCGTGGCTCATCCTCTGCAATTAATACACGAGTCATAGTCTTCGTTCCTAGATCTCAAACTTTGGCAGGACTTACGCACTTGCGGCAGATTTCCTGGATTTTGGGCAATTTCTTTCAGGCTGCACAGGCTGCAAACAGGGCAAATAGCCCCACAAATAGCTGCGCCTGTAGACATCAGTGCAAATTTCGTGCCAACTCCAAATCTCAACTGGCATGAATTTTGCACAAGGGCAACTAGGTAGCCACCGGATGCTACCTTGCCGACTTTCAACGGGTCTAGCCTAGGGGAAGCCATCACTTTCCCAGCTAGACAACCGCTCGGAACCGGCGTGTCCTTCTCGACAACATGAGGATAATCAGCATGAGTCGATCTAGCATGATTCTGATGCTTCGCTGGGGAGCAAGCGTAATGCTCACCTTTGTTTTGGCATCGCTGTTCTCAGAGTCTGCGGCTGCCACAGTCCGACAACTGAGTCGCGGTTCTGCGGCAGTCGAAGCCAGTACTGACTACGCTCAGGTAAAACAGCCTAAAGGAGGAACGATCTTGCCCAAGGGCACGACCCCTTCGCGGCCCAAGGGCACAGTTGCGCCACCCCCCAGAGGCACGACTCCTTCGCGGCCCAAGGGCACAGTTGCGCCACCTCCTAAAGGCACGACTCCTTCGCGTCCCAAGGGCACAGTTGCGCCACCCCCCAAGGGCACGACTCCTTCGCGTCCCAAGGGCACAGTTGCGCCACCTCCCAAAGGCACGACTCCTTCGCGACCCAAGGGCATCGTTCCACGACCGCCCAAAGGCACAACATCACCCCGTGCCTTCTAAACGAGTCTTAATGACTCCAGTTGCAAGCGGAATGAAGTAAGTAAAGCAATCGCTAAATGGTTGCTAGTCTTACCCAAGTCTCGTTGAGAAACACATTGGAAGCGAACTTTTCATGCTGAGTATGGCAGCTTCCGCCATACTCAGCTTCGTGACTCAGCTTTTAGCAAGTAAATAGACCATCTTTACCTACGTCAGTCTTATCTACACCAGAGATCTCCACTAGATAGGTGCTGAGTGCTGCTTGACGAGACAATCTGCAATTGAACTTCATTAATTTCAGGGGAGTAGGATACTTGTGGATATGAATGCTTCTCCGGTCTTGCAGGCTTCTGGCAAACCCGTAGACAACTCCAAAGTGCAACCCATGAAACAGACAGACCCATGAAACAGACAGACCCATTACAGCCTCAGAAGCCGAGCGAGATGGTACCCTCGAACCAGAAAGCGCCGCTTCAAGAACAAATAAGTGCTTTGCTTCAGCAGTATGAAGCCGCTCCCTATCCAGAAATGCCGGTTGATCAACCTGTTCAGCTAGACGCTGTGACACTCTATCAACACAACCTCACTACGCCCTACTATCTGCTGCATCGTCGGGTCGTGTCTTTGCAAGATAAGGTGATTTTGGATGTGGGCTGTGGCAGTGGATATACGTCGCTGCGATTGGCGATCGCCAATCCAGGAGCAAAAGTCATTGGGGTAGACGTATCGCCTACTTCGATTACGATGGCCCGGGAGCGCCTCGCCCAAGCTCAACACCTGCCAGTTGAGTTCCACGTCCTGTCTGTCGAAGAACTGCCAACCCTGGAAATGCAGTTCGATTATATTAACTGCGACGAGGTTCTTTATATCTTACCTGACCCTGCTGCCGCTCTGCGCGTCATGAAGAGGATGCTCAAGCCTTGTGGCATCCTGCGAGCCAACTTGCACAGCGCAATTCAGCGGCAACACTTTTATCGGGCACAGCAGATGTTGTCTCTCCTGGGCGTGTTTCATGAAAAGGCCGGAGCCACAGAGACGAATTTGGTGCGGGAGGTGATGACGGCAATGCCAGACTGGGTAGACCTCAAAGAAAAAACCTGGACTCCTGATGCCAGTGGGCAGGTGAGCGACCAAATGATTCGGATGAACTACCTGCTGCAAGGTGATAAAGGCTACACCATTCCTGAACTCTTTGCCCTGCTGAACTCGGTGGGTTTGCGGCTTGTAGACATGGTGAACTGGCAACAGTGGAATCTGCCGCTCTTATTTGGCTCCTTAGAAGAGATGCCAGCATGGATTGGATTCACGTTGCCCCAGTTTTCCTATGAAAAACAGTTGCAGCTCTATGAGCTGATTCATCCCATCCATCGGCTGCTCGATTTTTGGTGTACTCATACAGAAACCCAGCCAGCGGGCCCACTGCCATTTCACTGGTGTCTTCCTGGTCTCAAGCTGAGCGATCGCATCTTTCTCCATCCTCAGTTGCAAACAGCGACAGCGCGAGCAGATCTAGAAGACTGCATAGCTCACAATCGCCCCTTTGCGCTAGAGCCACATTTGCCGATTTTAGGTGCAAAGCCAATTCTTCTCGACAGCCGCCTTGCGGCCTGCCTGTTGCCCTTGTGGGATAGACCCCATACAGTAGAGGCGATCGCCCAACTTTGGCAACATCTCCACCCGCTACATCCCTGCACGCTGTCTCCAATTTCCCTGGATAATGCGCTAGAAGCCGTCAGCGACCTATTGGAAATGCTTCTACCAGACCTGTATGTCATGGTCGAACCTCATGACTAAGGGAATATTGGGGAATATCAAGGGAATATCGGGGAATACAGCATTTTCTTGCGGGGTGAGGCACATGCTGCCCTCACGAGGCAAGGGCTTATTGACCATCCGTGTGCCTCACTAGCTTCAAAAACGCTGTATCAATGATTTGGCAATAACTTAGCCATGATTCGGCAATTCCGCCCGCCTCCATGAATCGTTAAGAAGATCCGGAGCCCTCCGAAATCCTCAAACCTAGCGGCGTAGACTTCAAGGTAGCTGTGACATGAGACATCAACCCTATGACGACATCCGGAAACAGCCCCTATTCCTCGTCAGGACAGCCCGAAACCACTGGCAGGTATCTCGTCCTGCTGGATACCGACAATATTGATGACGGACTCCGTACAATGGACGATTCGGCGGGGATTCGCCATTTTGCCCATTCTGCGGACTTTCGCGACCATTCTCCCAGCGGCGAACAGCTAGCCAGCGAAGATTCGCTGGTCTTCGACGAATTGGGAGTGGCAGTTGTGACGATGGAGCCGGGTCAGGCGCAAGCGCTGAATGCGGCGACGATGCGCGGTGGCGCGGTGATTGCGGTAGAGCCAGAGCGAGTCGTGCGGGCCATTGAGGAGCCAGACCCCGATGCCTCTTTGCCGGCTGTACCCCGATTTACAAACCAGGAAATCATGACTATCCCTGTGGACTACCTCAAGGGCTATCGGGATGCAGTGAACCATCTAGTGGATCGGCTGCTGCCGCAGGAGCAGGAGGCAGAGTCGGTGCTGGGTCGCGGCGGGGCCGTTGCCGATGGCTCCATCACCTGGGGGCTGGACGTCACGAAAGCCAGCACCTCGCAATATAGCGGGTTGGGGCTAAAGGTTGCCGTGCTGGATACGGGCTTTGATCTGACCCATCCCGATTTTGTGGGGCGGGCGGTGTCTAGCAAGTCCTTTATTGAGGGCGAAGAGGTGCAGGACGGCAACGGCCACGGGACGCACTGCATCGGCACGGCCTGCGGATCGAAGCTGCCCGAGATTTTGCCGCGCTACGGCGTTGCCTATAATTCCGAAATCTATGCAGGCAAGGTACTGAGCAATGAGGGCAGCGGCGCAGACGGCGGCATTTTGGCGGGCATTAATTGGGCGATCGCCAGTGGATGTCAGATTATCTCCATGTCGCTGGGGGCAATGGTGCTGCCTGGTCAGAGCCATTCTGCGGTATACGAAAATGTGGGTCGGCGGGCCCTGCGGCGCGGCAGTTTGATCATTGCGGCGGCGGGTAATGACAGCTTTCGGCAGTTTGGCGTGATTGTCCCTGTCAGCCATCCGGCCAATTGCCCCTCGATCATGGCGATCGCCGCTCTGCGCCCCAACCTAAAGATGGCCCCCTTCTCCAACGGCGGCATCAACCGCAACGGTGGGCAGATCGACTTGGCGGCTCCCGGCGTAGACGTATATTCTAGCTGGCCCATGCCCACCCGCTACAACACCATCAGCGGCACCAGCATGGCCACGCCCCACGTCGCCGGACTGGCCGCCCTCCACGCCGAAGCCACAGGCGCACGCGGCCGGGAACTGTGGGCCCAATTGACTCAGCGGGCCTGGCGTTTGTCGCTGCCGTCGCGGGACGTGGGCAGTGGCCTGGCGCAAGCGCCGGATTGAGTGAGGGAAGAGAGAAGAACGAAGAGAGAAGAACGAAGAGAGAAGAACGAAGAGAGAAGAA
>NZ_JACYLP010000050.1:0-35198 GCF_015272455.1 Thermoleptolyngbya sp. C42_A2020_037 | reverse complement strand
TACTACATTCTGCCCCCATTTTTTGTATGTTGAGCTATCTTTCAACACCTCTGCTTAATAACCAAAGGTTTGAATAACCAAGGTTTGATTGACTCCGGGTGCTTGGCTCTCAGCATGGCAAATCTTGGGCAAGTTGTCCAAGTGAACATTCGGAGAAAATATAAGGGTTTTATGAACAAATGCTATGGATAGCCAAGGTCAGCTGCCTAACACTCTAATAGCTTAAACGCGGCTTCTAGTGTGTCGGCTTCGGCGGCGGGCTTGTCGGTGCGCCAGCGCAGGATGCGAGGAAAGCGGACGGCAATGCCCGATTTGTGGCGAGTAGAGCGGAGGATGCCTTCAAAGCCAATCTCGAACACCTGCACGGGTTCGACCGATCGCACGGGGCCAAACTTTTCGATCGTGTGCTTGCGAATCCACTTGTCGAGGGCTTCGATTTCGGCGTTGTCCAACCCAGAATAAGCTTTCGCAAAGGAGACCAGCGTTCCCTCGTGCCACAGGGCAAAGGTGTAGTCGGTAAACAGGTTTGCCCGCTTTCCGCTGCCCGCCTGTGCGTAAATCAGCACCGCATCCAGCGTCATAGGCTCTACTTTGTATTTCCACCAGTAGCCGCGCTTTCGTCCAACCAGGTAGGGGCTGTTCATCAACTTCAGCACCAATCCCTCTGCACCGTATTCACGGGAGCGTTCCCGGAGCAATCGCAGTTCATCCATTGAACTGAACATTAGGCTGCTGGATAGTGTGACAAAAGTTGGATCGGCAGCTTGCAAGACAGATTCTAATAGTGTGCGGCGATCGCCCAGTTCTTTGTCACGAATGTCTTCGCCCTTACATTCCAGCAGGTCGTAGGCGATGAAGTGAACTGGGTTCTCCTGCATTATCTTTTGCGTGACGCGCTTTCGTCCCAGTCGCTTTTGTAAATGGTTAAAGCCAAGGGGCTGACCATTTGCCCAGCATAGGATTTCACCGTCGAACACCAGTCCGTCGGGTAGCGTTAGAAAATAGGATGCCAGTTCAGGAAACTGATCGGTGACTAAATCTTCCCCGCGTGACCAGATAAAGACCTGCCCTGCACGGCGGATAATTTGCGCCCGGATGCCGTCCCATTTCCACTCGGCCCACCAGCGTGAAAAATCTTCTGTGACGAATCGATCTTCTTCGAGCGGCGATGCCAGAAAAAACGGATAGGGGCGCGTCGGCGAACTCAGCGCTTCTGCCTCCTCAATCTGCGTTAGATGTTGAAAAAACTCGACCGTTGGCTCAAAGTCGCCCATCAGCCGATGCGCCATGACGGGTTCGGGAATGTCAAACTCCTGGGCGATCGCCCGAATCACCAGCTGGTCGGACATGCCCATGCGAAATGCGCCCGTCAGCACCTTGTTTAGCACAAACACACCCGTCGGGTTTAGCGCTGCCCACCACGACACCACCAGCGTTTTCAAGTCTTCTTCTGACTTGACCTGCTTTGCCTGAGGAATCATCTCTTCCATCCACAGGTGCAGCGGCAGGTTTTCTGCCGTCTGGCCCTGTGGTGTCGTTGGTGTCGCTAATTGCAGGCTGGCGTGGCTTTGCATCAGCAGCGCAATCACCTCCGCCGAGTCGCCGACCTGCGCGTAGCAGTCTTCAAACAGCCATTCGGGAATGTCGGAAATTTGCAGAAAAATATCCCGCAGCACCCGCGAGGTAATCAGCCGCTTGCGTGTTTTTCCCAGCAGCAGATATAGCGCCCAGACGGAATTTGTAGCACTCTCTTCGCGCAGATATCGCCGCAGCGCAGCAACCTTGGCGTTGGTCGAGGTCGTCGCGTCAATTTCCTGAAATAGCTGGGTAAACCGCTGCATCAACTGATTTTGAATTTTAGATTGATGATTTTGGATTGCCAGTCTAGAGCCAGGTAAAGCGTTTATCGATTCTCTCCGTCTTCCCTTTGTCTTCCGTTAGTCGCGCCGAGTGGAGATGTCTGTGGGGGCAATGGCTCACCGCTGGGATGATGCCACGGATTATGGTGCTTGCGATTCTTGCCGGTCAAGCTGGGCGATCGCCGTCACCAGTTCCCCCGGCTCATGTACCAGGGCATCGGGGTTGCAGGCGGCCAGCGCAGCGGTGGAATTGAAGCCCCAGCCCACGGCAATGACGGGAATGGCGATCGCCTGGGCCGCTTCAATATCCCGCGTCTCGTCGCCCACGTAAACTATCGAAGCGGGATCAAGCTGACGCTGGCGAGCAATACGGCGGATGCTGCGCCCTTTGCCAAACAGCGCGACTCCAGGCTGAATGTAGTCAAACAGTCCTTCCATTTGATGATTTCGCAAAAAAGCGACGACGTTATCGGCTGTGTTGGACGTAACAATGCCCAGGCGATGTCCCTGCTGCCGGAGCTGCACCAGCGCTGCCTGAATTCCGGCGATGGGCTGGAGATGGTTAATTTCCTGGCTCATTTCCAACTTTAGGCGGCGCAGCAGCAGCGGCAGCCGAAACATCGGGATATTGGATTGGCGAATAATCTCTCGCGAACTCAGGTTTTGCAGTCGCTTGATCTCGCTGGGGCTGGCGGGTTCGTAGCCAAATTCGCGGGCGAGTCGATTGGTAATTTGCAGCACCGCATCGAAGGAATCTGCAATGGTGCCATCGAAGTCAAACAGGATGGTTTTCACAAGAGCCGAATCGGGAGGGGTGGATATTACCGCCTGAGATGGGTGAATGGTCGGGCAATCTGTCGCTAGGATCGGAAGAAACCGGGATAGATTAGAAGTTTAAGCAAAAGCTTAGGCAAATCTGAGCGCGATCTGCGTGAGCTTAACAGCAACTTAAACTAGAAACTGAACCTTCATCATAAGCTGCGGGGTGAGCGATCGCCCGATGGCAAGGTTAAATCTCTAGAGAGTCAAAACTCCAGAGAGTCAAACAGAGAGGCAAAACCGCAGATTCATAAGCCCTCATAAGCCCTCATTAACTAGGCCCTCATTACATACGGTGATGCACGATGGAAAATAACCTGCGAGTCGGCAGTCTTTTTGGCATTCCTTTTTATATCAACCCGTCCTGGTTTTTGGTGCTGGCGCTGGTGACGTGGAATGACGGAAGCTGGCTGAGCTATCAGTTTCCCCAACTGGGGCCGCTGGCCTGGGTGCTGGGGCTAGTGACGGCGCTCCTGCTGTTTGCGTCAGTGCTGGCCCATGAATTGGGGCATAGCTGGGTGGCGCTGCGCCAGGGCACAGAGGTAAAGTCCATCACGCTGTTTATCTTTGGTGGTCTGGCGAGCCTGGGCGAAGAGTCGAAAACGCCGGGTGAGTCGTTTCGGGTGGCGATCGCCGGGCCCTTGGTGAGCCTGTTTCTGTTTGGCGTGCTACACGCCATCGGTAGC
Source organism: Thermoleptolyngbya sp. C42_A2020_037 (assembly GCF_015272455.1). Taxonomy (NCBI): domain Bacteria; kingdom Bacillati; phylum Cyanobacteriota; class Cyanophyceae; order Oculatellales; family Oculatellaceae; genus Thermoleptolyngbya; species Thermoleptolyngbya sp. C42_A2020_037. The sequence continues at coordinate 31,834 of NZ_JACYLP010000050.1, read as the reverse complement.
TTCAGCGGTATTACTGGGCCGCTGGCGGCGATGGTGGCGCTGCTGTCCTATGTGAACCTGGCCTTGGCTGTGTTTAACATGATTCCGGGGCTGCCGCTGGATGGCGGCAACGTGCTAAAGGCGATTGTCTGGAAGATTACGGGTAAACCTTATCGGGGTCTGGCCTTTGCCAGCCGCGTCGGTCAGGTGTTCGGCTGGCTGGGGATTGGGCTGGGGCTGGCGGCGACGCTGGGGCTGACGAATATTGGCAGCGTGTGGACGCTGCTGGTGGGCTTTTTCCTGCTGCAAAATGCCGGGCGATCGGCGCAGGCAGCCAGCGTGCAAGAACTCATGAGCGGCTTGACCGCTGCCGATGCAGTCATTCCCAATAGCCCGATTGTGCCGGCCCAAAGCTCTCTGCGCGAGTTTGCAAACAATCACATCATCGGCAATCCGGTGAGTTGGAAAAAATATCTGGTCACGGATGAAGCGGGTAAGCTAGCAGGCGAAATCTGGGTGGATGATATGAAGCAAGTGCCCACCAACGACTGGTGGGATGTGTCGGTGCAGTCGCTGGTGAAGGCTGCTGAAGGAGTTCAGACAGTGCCTGCGACCGCGCCGCTGCTGGAAGTCATCGACCTGCTGAGCGAGCAGGTTCCCGCGCTGGCGGTGGTGAAACCAGAAGATGGTTCGGTGCTGGGTCTGCTGGAAAAGTCGTCGATTTTGATGGCGCTTCAAAAGAAATCTGAAGCTCAGCCTGCCTAATTTGGGGATGATTGAGATAAGGGGTTCGGGAGTGCCTTGCAGAGATGCCTTGCAGAGATGCCTTGCAGAGATGTTTTGCAGAGATGTTTTCCAGTACATGGGTCGTAGAACCATGCAGAAATTTCATCGTCCGCCCCAGCACCGTTCCCAATCCTTTCGGCAAAGACTTCGATTCGTGGGTTGGGGACTAGCTGTAGCCGGATTGAGTGCAGGCTGTGCTTCCATCGCGGGGAACTCGGTGGAGCCTGCGCCCAGTCCAGAACCCGTGGCGATCGCCCCTCCTACCCCTGTGCCCGCTGCATCCCCCGCTCCTGCTGCCCAACCCCCCATTGACCCCTATCCCCAGGCGCTAGAGCAGGCGGCTAGTGCAGTGAATATCAGCCAGGCGGCCCAGTCGCAGGATGATTGGCGGCTGGCCGTGAGCCGCTGGCAGCAGGCGATCCAACTGATGCAGCAGGTTCCTACCACCAGCCCCAACCACGCCAGCGCCCAGAGCAAACTGAGGGAGTATCGCCGCAATTTGGCGATCGCCCAGCAGCAGGCCAGCCGCAGCCCCGGAGCCGATGCCAGCGTGATTTTCAGTTCCCCGCCGTCTCCCCGTCCAGCAGGTGGCAGCAGCCCTCCGCCTGTTTTGGCTCAAAGTCCGGTGAGCAATCCGACCAATTCGCCCGGTGCAAACCAATCTCCGGAACCCCAGACCAGCGTGGCGATCGCCGATTCGCCTCCGGCCTCCGCCAGCTTCCGCACGCCGATTGTGCGCCGCGCTGGGGGAACGCCCGTGATCCGCGTGACGTTCAACGGCGGGCCGACGTTTGAGATGATCCTGGATACGGGAGCCAGCGGCACGCTAATCACGCAGCGCATGGCGGCTGCCCTGAACCTGCGCCCGACAGGTACCGCTACGGCTAATACTGCCAATGCCCGAAACGTCACGTTTCCCACCAGCACCATCGACTCGATGGAGGCAGGCGGTTTGGTGGCGCGGAACGTGTCAGTGGCGATCGCCGGCCCAGACCTCACCATCGGACTCCTGGGCAATGACTTTTTCGGCAACCACGATGTCGTCATCCGCCAGGATGAAGTCGAATTCCGCGCCCGATAGTAGCACTTTAGAGATTGTCGAGGGGTTCGGGAATCAGGTCAACGAAATCACTCCTGACCCAGCCGACAATCCCCGAACGAGTCAAGCGTACTTTGAACCAGCAAGAACCATCTGGAGCTACTCCCCAATCCAATAGCTGATCAATTTCATCTCCAATACGGGCCTGATGCCTTACTAGATGGTGGGTTCCAGCACCAGCACGAACGTTTATACGAGAACCAAGATCGCGACCAGTTAGAAAGCCGCCTGTCCTTGATATTCCTGGCAAAAAACTCACACATCTCTCTTCTGCTGCTTGTTCGTCAGATAAATCTGCATTTGCAGCTTTTGGTGCTAAAGGCATAGAGGGAAGCAGGGTAGAAAGCAGCAGACTGGATGCGACCCAGAAAGTGTGTTTCATAGCTCGACGTTATGCTTCATCACATCCCTTCCAAGCTATGCGGATGGACAGCAGGCCAGTAGCGTTGGACTACGGAAATGATTGCGGAGGGTAAAGCATGGGGTCGAGAATCTACGGAAAAGTCTGCGCCTCAGGGTTTTGGGGAGTTCTGGGGGGCAACAGATGGACGCTTCATGGACTATCCATTGAACCAGTCGCTTAACCAGTCGCTTAAATCGTAGCCACTGCAAATGATTAGGGGGCGATGCTTCGAGTCGAGGCTTGGTCGGAACTTTCCGAGCTACCCCGCCCCAAGTCATCGCCCCTGCCTGAGGAATGTGTTGCTGCGTAAGCTGTGACCAAAGGCTAGAGCGAACTCATCACCGTGCGGGCAGCCTGAATCGTTTGGTCGATGTCTTCGTCGGAATGAGCCAGAGACGTAAAGCCGGCCTCAAACTGGGACGGAGCCAGGTATACGCCCTGCTCCAGCATTCCCCGGTGGAAGCGACCAAACTTTTGCAGGTCAGATTTTTTGGCATCTTCGTAGTTATGCACCGGGCCAGCGGTAAAGAAGAAGCCGAACATGGCGCTAATGGAGCCACCACAGGCTGCGTGTCCCGTGTCCTTTGCTGCCTGGAGCAGACCGTCGGATAGTTTCTTGGTGATGCGCTCCAGGTATTCGTAGGTGCCTGGACGCTGAAGCAGTTCCAGCGTCTTGATGCCCGCCGTCATAGCTAGCGGGTTGCCCGACAGCGTGCCCGCCTGATACATCGGGCCTGCCGGGGCCACCATTTGCATGATGTCGCGCCGACCACCATACGCCCCCACGGGCAGCCCGCCGCCGATCACCTTGCCCAGCGTTGTCAGGTCGGGTGTGATGCCAAATTTCTCCTGTGCGCCGCCGTAGGAAATGCGGAAGCCCGTCATCACTTCATCAAATGTCAGCAGTGCGCCGTGTTCGCGGGTGATTTCTCGCAGCCCTGCCAAAAAGCCCGCATCCGGTGGAATAAAGCCTGCGTTGCCAACGACAGGTTCCAAAATGACCCCGGCAATTTCGCCTGGATTTTCGGCAAACAGGGCTTTCACAGCTTCCAGATCATTAAACGGAGCGGTGAGGGTATTCGCAGTCGTGGACTTGGGCACGCCAGGCGAGTCGGGCAGACCCAGCGTGGCCACGCCGGAACCCGCTTTCACCAGGAACATATCGGCGTGGCCGTGATAGCAGCCCTCGAACTTGATCACCTTTTCGCGGCCGGTGAAGGCTCGCATCAGCCGCAGCACGGCCATGCAGGCTTCGGTGCCAGAGTTCACAAAGCGTACCATTTCGATGCTGGGCACCGCATCGATCACCATTTCCGCCAGCACGTTTTCTAAATAGCAGGGTGCGCCAAAGCTGGTGCCCTTTTCGGCGGCTTCCTGGATGGCTTTGATGACTTCAGGATGGGCATGACCGCAGATGGCTGGCCCCCAAGTGCCGATGTAGTCGATGTAGCGGTTGCCGTCTACGTCCCACATGTAGGCGTCTTTAACACGATCGATCACGAGGGGTTGACCGCCGACGGACTTAAAGGCGCGAACTGGCGAATTCACCCCGCCGGGCATGAGCTTTTGGGCAGCGGCAAAGATTTCTTCTGAACGGGTTGTTTTTAAGCTGGTCGTACTGGTCAAGGGTTTCTCCTGTGTATCGTTATGGACGGATGTTGTAGGGGATTGCGCCGGTTGGCTTGAGGAGGGGGGGCGTCTGGCGCACCGCACATTTCATTATCCTACGTGGTGGAGTAGGGTTAAAGTTCAAGACAGGCGTTGAGGTGATGAGATGCTGGTTCGGAAGCTGATGAGCTGTGAGGCGTTTATCGCGGGCGATCGCACGCTGCTGCGAGAACTGCTGCATCCCGACAAGCAGCCCATCGACCTGCGCTATAGCCTGGCCCACGCCACCGTCGCTCCCGGCGATACCTCCACGCCCCACGCGCTGCGAACTTCGGAGGTCTATTACATCCTCAGCGGGGTGGGGGAAATGCATATTGGCGACGAAGTGCAGCAGGTGGAACCAGGCGATGCGGTCTATATTCCGCCAAATGCGCGGCAGTTTATTCACAATGTTGGCACAGAGCCGCTGGTGTTTCTCTGTATTGTCGATCCGGCATGGCGTGTGGAAGATGAGGTAGTGTTTGAGTGAGTCTTGATGCACTCGACGCTAGCAAATGGAAACAACCTGAATCCTATGGCTTTGAAACTCTACGGCGGGGCCCGTAGCCGCGCCTCCATCGTCAAATGGTATCTGGAAGAACTGGGTCTGCCTTACGAGTTTGTGCAGCTTGATATGCAAGCTGGAGAACATCGCCAGCCCGAATATCTGGCTATTAACCCCTTTGGCAAAGTGCCCGCAATTGTAGAAGACGGCTTTGCGCTGTGGGAGTCGGGCGCGATTTTGCTCTACTTGTCCGATCGGCACGATACCGGGCTGACGGCAGAGCAGCGGGCGTGGGTGGCGCAGTGGGTGCTGTTTGCCAATTCCACGCTCAGCACGGGGCTGTTTGTAGAAGCGGTACGCGATGCCGAAACGCCGCGCCTGCTGAGCGGGTTGGAAAGCCAGCTTGCCGCGCGGGAGTGGCTGGTGGGCGATCGCCTTTCTGCCGCCGACATTGCGGTGGGTTCTATCCTGGCCTATGCCATGCTGATGCTAAAGCAGGACTATGCCGACTATCCGGCGATCGCCGCTTACCTGAAGCGTTTGGGCGATCGCCCCCCATTCCAGCGCACGATTATGGGGCGGGGGTAGTGCCGCTGTTGGCCCTGATCCTGCCGATCCCTACTGCGGGTCGCAGCGGATTTCGACCATAAATCCGTCTGGGTCATAGCAATAAATTCCGCGACCCGTTGGGCGAGAGACAGGGCCGTGGTCGATGGGCACTCCATTGTCGCGCAGCACAGCGACCGCTTCATCAAACAACTCTGGCGCAATGTCAAAGGCCAGGTGATTTGCGCGGGTAAACTGTCGCTGAGGATCGGGGTTGGGCGGCGATAAATCGGGTTCATAAAACAGGTCGATTACCGTGCCGTCTGGTGTGACGAAGTTCGCCACTTTGCCTGCCGCCACTAGGTCGATCAGCGTAGCCGGAATGTCACTGCCTTGCAGTTCACGGAGTCCTAAAATCGTGCCGTAGAAGTGTCGGGATGCCTCCATGCTGTGAACATTTAATGCGACATGATGAACTCGTCGGAGCGCAGACGGAGGCAGGGTTTTGGACATAGCGGTTGCTCAAGGTCTTCAGGACGACTTTTTCTCAAAATAGCGTTCCTGAGTGTTTTTGTGGATTAAGACCATCTCTTGCTAAGACGTTTCAAGGGTTTCCAGCGCCGCTACTGGCCTTAACACAGGCCGCGCAAAAAATGAATTCAAAGTGCTAGCCTATTAATAGGTTATAGAATTGTAAAGCTTTGATGCAATGCGTTTAGCCGTGTTTCATCAATAATCAATTTCGCAATAATTCCGGTTTTCTGTGCCGCCTTGTTAGAGGACGGTTTAGATTATTACAATCACCATCTCCTCGAACCGTGATCCTGACGAACGGCTGAGCCATAAATTGAGTTGGTCAGAAAGGTGTTGAGTCGGGCCGCGGTTTTTGGAAATTCGGATTCTATACATGACCTCTTTTTCTAAAGAAAAAAACAAATTTGTTGTTACTACGCCGATCTACTACGTAAACGACCTGCCCCACATTGGGAGCGCCTACACTACGATCGCCGCAGATGTCTTGGCGCGGTTCCACCGTCTGAAGGGCGACGCGGTGCTGATGGTGACGGGTACGGATGAGCACGGTCAGAAAATCCAGCGGACGGCGGAGGCACTGGGGCGATCGCCCCAGTCTCACTGCGATGAAATTGCCGCCGGGTTTGTTGCGCTCTGGGAACAGTTCAACATTCAGTACGACCGCTTCATTCGCACCACTGCCCCCCGCCATGAGGCGATCGTCAAGGAGTTTTTTCAGCGGGTGTGGGATGCAGGCGACATCTACCTGGGGCAGCAGCAGGGCTGGTATTGCGTCTCCTGCGAAGAGTTCAAAGAAGAGCGCGATCTGCTGCCGGAGAAGCACTGCCCGCTGCACCCCAATAAACAGGTGGAGTGGCGCGATGAGAAAAACTATTTCTTCCGCCTGTCAAAATATCAGGCTGCGCTGGAAACACTCTACGAGTCTCAGCCCGACTTCATTCAGCCCGAAAGCCGCCGCAATGAAGTGCTGAGCTTCGTCAACCAGGGACTACAGGATTTCTCCATTTCTCGCGTCAATTTGGAATGGGGCATTCCGCTGCCCGTTGATCCCAGCCACACCATCTACGTCTGGTTTGACGCGCTGCTGAACTATGTGACGGCCTCGGTCGAGCCAGACCAGGAGCCGACACTGGCAAACGCGGTGTGGTGGCCTGCTAGCCTGCACCTGATCGGTAAAGATATCTTGCGGTTTCATGCCGTTTACTGGCCGGCTATGCTGATGTCCGCAGGACTGCCGCTGCCACAGCGGGTTTTTGGGCACGGCTTCTTGACCAAAGATGGTCAAAAAATGAGCAAGAGTCTCGGTAATATCATCGATCCGTTTGATTTGGTTCAGCGCTACAATTCCGATGCAATTCGCTACTATTTCCTCAAAGAAATTGAGTTTGGTCGCGATGGCGATTTCAGCGAAACTCGGTTTGTTAACATCCTGAATGCTGACCTGGCAAACGATCTGGGCAACCTGCTGAACCGTGTTTTGAAGCTTGCCCATAAGAACTGTGAGGGGAAGGTTCCGGGAGGAGGGGGCGATCGCCCGCTGCTCGACGAATCCTTTGAAGCACTTGGAAAAGACCTGGGGGAAACCGTCACTCAAGCCTACGAAACCCTGGCCTTTGACCAAGCCTGCAATGCGGTGTTGTCTGTCGTGCGTGCCAGCAACAAGTACGTAGACGAACAAGCGCCCTGGTCGCTCTTCAAACAGGGCAATCAAGCTGCTGCTGAGCGGGTCATCTACACTGTTCTCGAAACGGTTCGACTCTCTGCCTATTTGCTGTCGCCTATCGTGCCCGACTTGAGTAGCCGAATTTATCAGCAGTTGGGCTACGCGGTGGACTTTAACCAACTGGATGAGGCGTTCATCGCGGCTTCGATCCCATTTTCGGCTCACACCCGCTGGGGCACTCTGCCGTCGGGACAGTCGCTTGCTGCGCCGCAGCCTGTGTTTCAGCGTCTAGAGCTTCCGATAGCCTCCTAACCGCTTCCTGAAGAACGTTGACCCGATTCAATTCGCCTGGTTCAATCTGTCCGGTTCGATCTGCCCAATTTCAGTCTGTCCGACTCAAACTACTCGACTCAAACTGCCCGATTTAAGCTGCCTGGTTCAACCTGATTCAACTTCAAATCTTGTCCGATGCAATTTTGATTGACGTTGCACTCTGTTTACTTCGCAACTGACCGTTCAAAGACTGTCTTTTCTTCTTGTTTCTAAGGATCAATCGTTTAATAAACCCTTCGGAACCTTTGAAAATACATCCCTTGGGAAAAATACACAGAATAATTTTAAGAGGCTAAATGTGATGCTAAGCCACCATACAGAGAGCGATGCAGTGTTTACTCCAGAGCAGGTGCTAGAAAATCGCGGCCGTGTGGCCATTTTTATCGACGGGTCTAATCTGTTTTATGCCGCGCTGCAACTCGGCATTGAAATTGACTACACCAAGTTGCTCTGCCGCCTCACGGCTGGCTCTCGGCTGCTGCGGTCGTTCTTCTACACTGGTGTAGACCGCACAAATGAGAAGCAGCAGGGCTTTTTGCTGTGGATGCGGCGCAATGGCTATCGCGTGATTTCCAAAGACTTGGTGCAACTGCCGGATGGTTCCAAAAAAGCCAATCTGGACGTGGAAATTGCCGTAGACATGATGGCGCTAGTGGGGGCCTATGATACGGCGGTGCTGGTCAGTGGTGACGGCGACCTGGCCTATGCCGTGGATGCGGTGAGCTATCGGGGCGTGCGGGTGGAGGTGGTCAGTCTGCGCTCAATGACCAGCGATAGCCTGATTAACGTGGCTGACCGCTATATTGATCTGGACTCTATCAAAGAAGACATCCAGAAAACGCCTCGACATAACTATACCTATCGTCCGCTGTCGGGCATTGGGCTGGCAGACGAGCAAGAGTCAGAATAGACGCTTGGATGCAGTTAGGGGTTTGTCAGCAACCCTGGTGGATGGTGGAGATTGAACCAGCGGATCGCGCAAAATCTGTCTACTCGCAGGAGCAACAGCGGCCGGCCGTCGTCTAAGGTAGAGGCTGGGCCAGATTCAGAACCCTGAAGCGGTTCTCCTGGCTGGGCGATCGCCCCTGATGCTTCGAGTTGGGTAAAGATTGGGTGACTTTGATGCCTCGTTTTATCTCTATCTGGGCTTTGCTGACCGCAGGGTTGATGGTCGGGTTGACGGCTTGCCAGCCTAGAAACCGCGCCTCGGAGCGGCTGGCGCGGGATAGCGCTGCGGTTCAGCAAATCGATACCAACCTGACCTTCAACAACATTACGCTGGATCAGGCAGACGAACAGGGCAACACGGTCTGGCGGATTACGGCTAAGCAGGCGACCTATAGCGAAGACAAGCAAATTGCCAGGTTGACCCTGCCCGAAGGCGAGCTATATCAGGATGGAAAAGCGGCCTATCGAGTAAAGGCGCAGTCGGGTGAAATTCTGCAAAATGGCGAGAAGATTTTCCTGCGGGGCGACATCGAGGCAATCGATCTGGAAAGCAAAGCGGTGCTGAAGGCGCAGGAACTGGAGTGGATTCCGAATCGCAGCCTGTTGATTCTTCGCAAAGACCTGACGGGAACCCACCCGCAGATTCAAATCGCCGCAGACCAGGCGCAAATTTTCAACAAAGAACGCCGGATGGAACTGAGCGGGCAAGTCACTGCGACGACGACTGATCCCGTGCTGCAACTGAAGGCGGAGCGACTCGTGTGGTTGATGCAGCGAGAACAGGTGGTGAGCGATCGCCCGCTGCAAGTGACCCGGTTCTTGAACCAGCAGGTGAGCGATGTGGCCCAGGGCAACCAGGGCAATTTGAACCTGCAAACCAACGTGCTGACCCTGACCAATAGCGCTCGCATCGTCACCAGCGAACCGCCGCTACAAATTAGCAGCAATTCCCTGGTGTGGAATGTGCCGCAGGAAGTGCTGAGTACCGATCAGCCCGTGACGGTGATTCAGCGGCAGGAGCAAGTGACCCTGGCGGCGAATGCTGGACGGTTTAACCTGGGGCCGCAAACGGCGACGCTCACAGGAAACGTCCGCGCTGTGGGGCAGCGCAACCAGGCCCAACTCAATGCCAACCGACTGGACTGGAATATCCGCAGCCGCGAAGTCGTTGCCGAGGGAGATGTGGACTATCGCCAGACCGATCCACCTGTCACCATGCGGGGGCCCCGTGCCGTCGGCAAGCTCGAGCGGCAGACCGTGACCGTGAGTGGCGGGCGCGTAGTGACAGAGATTATTCCTGAAGGGCTTTGAGGTGAGGGGGAAGGCGGGAAGAAAGAAGGAAGAAGGAAGAACGAAGAACGAAGAGCGAAGAACGAAACTTCTTTGTTTCTATCCTCTAATACGCGGACTACAGCGGCACGTTTCGCGCTGGGTCGCCTAACTGCTGTTGATAGATGGGCAGGCGATCGCTCGGCTGAATTTCTGCGGGAACAGGATTCGCTTCTCCCCACTGGCTGATGAGCGCTTGCAGCAGGCGGTCTTGCTCGGCGCGGACGCTGCCCAAGTCGGCTGTGCCAATGTCGATAATGGCGAACCACACTACGCCGCGATCGCGCGTCGGCAGGGCCCCCGCCAGCGAACTGACCCGATCGAGCGTGCCCGTTTTAACTGGTGTGCCAGCCGTAATGCGGCGATCGCCCAGGGTTCCTCGTTCGCGCCCGACAACGGGAAACAGGTCAGACACGCTGAGTCCCTCTGCCTGGAGCGATCGCTGGGTTGCCGTCAGCATCGCCACCACAGCGCGGGGAGAAATCTGGTTTTCTTCGCCCAGCCCAGAGCCGTTGATCAGCCGAATTTCGCTGGCGGGTACGTTTGCTGCCGCTGCTGCCGTTCGAGCCACCGCCGAGCCACCGCCAAGCTGTTGCGCCACTGAGTCGGCAATGAAGTTGTTGCTGAAAATATTCATTGCCTTCAATACCTGCACCAGGCTGAGGGAGCGGCGTTGCAGCACGGGCGTAAAGACAGGCGGCTGGGCCAGGCTAACCACCTCACCAGCGATCGCCACGCGGGGCTGGGGCGTGCCGGGTGGAAGCTGGGTATATTGGGTCTGCGCTTCGCCTGTCCACAGGTCAGCGTTGATCCCCTGCCGCAGGAGCGCCCCGGCCGTTTGGGGATCGCCTTTGAAGTTCATGGCAAAGTCGCCTGTAATAACCAAGTTTCCCTCAACCCGCCGGATGCCCCGCTGTTCTAATGCATTTCCCAGAGCGATCGCCTCTTCCCACACAAACAGCGGATCGCCGCCGCCCTGAATCACCAGATCGCCGCGCACCACGCCATTTTCGATGGGCCCCGTCACGCCCGCGGTGGTATTGAACGTATGCGACGTACCCCAGGTTTTAAGCGCCGCCAACGTGGTCGGAATTTTGGTCAGCGAAGCGGCTGGAATCGGCTCCAGCCCCTTATGTTCGCTCAAGATTTGGCTGCCCGACTGCACCCATATCCCCTGAGCGCTGGCGGGCATTCCCATCGCCTCCAGGGCCAGCAGGTGTTGACGAAGGGCGGCGATCGCCGTTGGATCTTGCACGAGCTGCGGCTGCACCAGCGCCTCCAGCCAACTGCCGTCTTTCCAGCCCGCCCAGTCCACCACCCGCATGGGTTCAGCGGAGTTCGGCTCTGCTGCCAGCACCTCGGCAGGAAATAGCCCCATACTCAAGCAACACAGCAGGGCCAACAGCCATCTAGTGTCACCTTGCACGTTCCGGCGGTCAGATTGCCCGATTGCTGACCAATTGATTGCTGAACAATAGTTGCGGCGATTTTGCAGACCCTCTCGCAAAATGCTGACTCGCACAGCCTACCCCTGTAAATTGCAGTTGTGAATGGCGCTTGAAGACCGTCTGAACGGTACTCCTTAGTATCTTAAGCAATCAGCGTCTGAGTGTTACGGGGCGTTATTGGATTCATTATGATTCAGGCATTTGGGAAGAACTCAGGAACCCATTTGGCGATTTTAGGCAGGTGTTGTAACGTGAGTGAAGCCGGGCCTGCGCCGGATCAATGATTAGCACCCGGACTGACACTTGGGAACTGATACTTGGGAACTGAACTCATGAACCCCGACGAAATTTTGCAAGGGCTACAAAAAGGCTTTCGCGTTACTCTAGGAGCCGCCAGCACGCTGGCTGAAACGATTCAAGACAGCCAGCGGCGCGAAGAAACCCTGGCACGGCTGCGGACTGACCCCAGCGGGCTGGCAGACGATCTGGCCGCCAAAGGCGAAGTGACGGAGCAAGAGGCCCGCGCCTTTTTGGATAACCTGATGGCGCAGCGTCCAGCAGGGGCTTCCTGGAGCGGCCCATCTGGCTCTTCCAGCAGCCCAACCGCCTCGACTGGCGGTGTGCCTGTGGCCCCGCCTGATATTCAGGCAGACTTGAAAGACCTGACCGAGCAAATTTCTGCGATGCGGGCAGAACTGGAGCGGCTTCGTCAGCAAGGCAGTTAGCCTGCGTCCCCACAGCATAGTCACAAAACAGTCCTGAGGACTATCCTCAAGACTTTTCTGAGGACGATTTATTGCCAAGATGTGCAGGGAAACTTCGTAAAAAAGTTTGCGGCATCACCTCTGGAAATACTGCTGTGTTCTCAGGACTGTCCTGCAAACACTCCTGCCATTGAGCCTCGCAGGACGATTTTTAGAAAAGTTCGCCGAAACGATTTTAGGAAAGTCTTGTTGTCTTGAGGACTTTCCTGGGAACCAGCCTGAGAACTAGATCGTGGGAAATCTCTCAGCAGGCGTTTACTCATTTTTCAGGGAGTCCTAAGGACTATCCTCAGGACTTTTCTGAGGACAGAATTGCGTCAAAGTCTGTGGGGAAAGTCCTGAGGAAAGTATTTAGGAAAGTATTTAGGAAAGTATTTAGGAAAGTTCTAAAAGTCCTCAGGACTGTCCTCAGGACATGCTATAGTTTTAACTGACAGTGGGAGTTACGCAGTTGGGCGATTTCTTGTCGGCGCAGCCCGCGAGAAATCCTCCAAAACCCAAGAACCATATCGCAAGTGCGTAAGTCCTGTGACAGAAAAGGCTAAAGGGTTCAGGAAGATCAGCCCCCACTGGTGGGTCGAGCTTCCGCTGGCGGACAAATGCCAGAGCAACTGATAGCCCATCACCTTGGTCAACCCTCAGCCCAAAGCTGTGCCAAAAACTAAGGTGATGCCAGTGCGAACACCAACATCACCCAAGAAAAAGAAAGAACGAACAATCGAAAAAATCGAGTGTATTGAATATGCAAAGTTGAGCCAGCCTGACCGCTGGCTTTTTTATTTTACAGGCTTCTACGTATGACGCAAAGGGGCCTGATGACTTTCATAACGGTTTAACGGTTTAGCTGTCTAATTTTGCTAACCGTACTCAACTTCGCTCTTTCGAGACTTTCCAGGCAATTTCTCCACCCGCTCGATATCCCGACTTGGTAAACGTAAATCCGGCTTCTGAAAAGCGATCGCCATAATACTGCATTTCCGAAATTGACAAATCTAGTAGATCAGCGATCTCGGAGGTTCGCATCAGCCAGCCGTTTCGCGCTGCGTCTTCCAGCTTTTGGTAATAGGCGAGGGGGTCTGGAGGTGGTTGGAGGCGATTAGCAAACTGAGCGGCGATCGCCGACACCAGATTAATCATGTCGGGTTGTACTTTAGACAGTCCTGAGGAATCTCCAGAAGACAAGTTTTGGGCAGGCTGAATGCCCCGGCTTTCCAGAAATTCGGGCATCGTGCCGCCAGATTTGATGAACTGGTGCAAGTCGTCGAGCAGGCGCAATTGTTCGGCATTGACATAGGACTTATTACCGACCTTTTGAGGATCAATGCCCAGATCGTTCAGCCGTTTGTAGACAGCGCTTTTGACCAGTCCATATCGCTGCATCAGTTGATTGACTGGGATTCGATCGATTTCGCCGCCATTCATCTGCTTTCCTCTGGACAGTCCTGAAGACTATCCTCTCAGTATCGCGTATGATTCCGTCCTATGAAAAGTCCTAAAGAAAGTCTGCTATGGCAAAGGACAGAGGAACAGGGCCGGGAGCAAAAGGCGAAATAATCAGCGTAATTCAGGTGAGGCAAGGATTCTACAGGTGTATAACCTGATCCTGAAGTCGTGCGTGAAGCGGGCCAAAGCTATGCCAAACTTTTTCCACTAACTTGTCCACTAGCTTGTCCAGCAGACAGTCCTGAGGAATGTAATTTGGTGGTGTATCTCTGTCCTCAGGACTATCCTGAAGACTGTTCTGAATTGGACAAACGGATTCCTGAAAAGCTTCCCGATTCGTTCCTGGCTAGCGCGTCAGCAGCACAAACACCGTCTGCATCAGCCCCACAACCACACCCAAAATGCCGCCCAGGTTCACGATGCCCTGGAGTTCACTTTTCACGATGCCCTGGATGGCGGCTTCCAGGTTTTGTGGCGAGGTGGCTTTGACGCGATCCATGATGACCTGCTCTAGGTTCAAGATGGGAATTGCCTGTTTTACGATCGCCTCTAGATCCCGCTCCAGATAGCGTTCCAAGACCAGGGCCAGTTCCTTGCTCACAGGTTCCAGCGAACTGTTCACCGCTTCCGAGGCCCGCAGTCGGTTTACCAGTAACCCCGCCACCTTATCCCAATCGACCGAATTGCTCAGCCCCATCAGCAACTCTTCGCCCTGGGTTTGCAAATAGTGGCGGAAGTTGTCGCGCAGCGTCCGGCGCAACTGGCGCACAGTGGCCACGGGCAGGTTTTGCAGCGATAGATTTTGCAGCACTTCCCGCAGCCGATCCTGAATATTCAGCGTGCGGATGAGTTCCTTAATCACTGCATTGCTGGCATCGGGTTCATCCAAGCAGTGGGTTCGCAGGCGCACTAGCGCATTTCGCACGCCAAACAGGTTAGCCACGACCCAGTAGGTGCCGCTGGTTTTTGACCGAAAGCTTTCGTCGATGATCTGAATATTCCGATCGGTGAGGAAGTCAATTACGCCCTGGCGCAGCACGTCTGGGGGCAGCACTGCCTCCAGCATCCATTTGGAAAGCTGCTCGGCCTGCGACTGAGAAAACTGAAACTCCAGCAATACTTGGTCAAATAGCTGATTGAGCTGGGCTTCTAGAAAATCTTCGCGCCGTGCTAGCACCTTGATCGTGCGGGGCAATGACTGCCCCACCAGATCGTGCAGAATATTGGAGACAATTTTGACCGTGCGCTGCTCATTGCCCTGCTGAATCTGGGTCAGGGTGAGCGACAGGAGCCACTGAATCGCTGCTTGCACGCGCTCTGGTTGCAGCAGCCGCCGAGCAATGTTTTGCAGTTCTTCTGGGGTTAGCAGCGATCCGAGAATGGCGTTGGAAATGCGCTGCGCCAGCCGCTCCTGGTTTGCCGGAATCAGCCCCGGCGTGAAGGGTAGTCGCCGTCCACCGATGTAGATGGGCTTGTAGGGACGAAACAGCATTTTGATGGCGATGTCATTGGTGAAATAGCCAATGATGCCGCCAAGAATGGGAGGTGCAACGAGGATGATAAGAGACTGGAGATTCAACAGATACCGCGTGGCAGGGTGAGGACTGGTCTGCCAATTTCGACGATACCGCTTTCTAAGGGGCAGGTGCCAGGTTTGGGGGGGCAGTAGGCGAGGAGGTGGTACGGCTCTGGAGGACAGCCGTGGTTTCCACGCCTCTAAAATTTACCTCTGCCCCTGGAAGCTTTTTCCTGTATTTTGACCTAATGGCTCACTAGGTGTGTTTCTACGACAGAAACCAGGTGTGCTGTCCAGTGGTCTACCAAGTCAGCGTGGGCGGCTTCTACCATGACGCGGATGACGGGTTCGGTGCCCGAGGCGCGGACGAGGATGCGACCGCGATCGCCCATGTCGGATTCTGCCAGGGCGATCGCCCGTTGCAGCGGTTCGCAGGTGTGCCAGTTCAGACGGCGATCGCGGTCTTCCACGCGCACATTCCGCAGCAGTTGCGGATAGGTCTGGAAACTCTGATCGCGCAGGTCTGCTAGCGACAAGCCCGACTGCTTCACCAATGCCGCTAGGTGCAGCGCCGTCAGCATTCCGTCACCCGACACCGAATAATGCGGGCAAAGAATATGACCCGACTGCTCACCGCCTAGCTTTGCGCCCCGCTTCACCATTTCAGCGTGAACATACTGGTCGCCCACGGCAGTTCTCACCAGGGTTCCGCCCTGCGCTTCCCAGGCCCGCTCAAAGCCTAGATTTGCCATCACGGTGGAAATCAGCGTGTCACTGGGCAGTTGTCCTGCCTGACGCAGCGCGTTACCCCAGAGAAACAGGACGTAATCGCCATCAATAACACGCCCCTGGCTGTCTACGGCCATCATCCGATCGGCATCGCCATCAAAGGCAAAGCCCATGTCGGCCTGATGCTCTAGAACCGCAGCCTTGAGAGAAGCCAGATGGGTCGAGCCGCAGTTGACGTTGATGCGATCGCCATCGGGGGCATCGTGCAGGCAAATCACCTCAGCGCCCATTTCGCGGAATACCCGTTCACCCAGGTTTGCTGCTGCGCCCCAGGCCAGATCCAGCACAATTTTTAGCCCTGCGAGGCTGTCTTGGGGTTGGAAGGGCTGATGTAGGGATGCAACGTAATCTTGTAGCAGTTCTGGGCGATCGCAGCACAGGCCCGTATTCGTCAGAGCAGGGGTGCTTTCCAGGGGCGATCGCAGCGCCGATTCGATTTGGGCTTGCAATTCTGGAGCCAGCTTTGCCCCCTGGCTGCTAAAAAACTTGATGCCGTTGTCTTCGGGCGGGTTGTGGCTGGCGGAAATCATCACGCCGCCCGTCGCCCCTAGCGTGCTAGCCAGATAGGCCACCGCCGGAGTCGGGCACAGGCCCAGGTTCCACACCTCCAGCCCTGCGGAGGCCAGCCCCGCCGACAGCGCTGCCGACAGCATATCGCTAGAGTTGCGCGAATCTTGTCCCAAAATCATCGGGCCCGCCTCGGACGTTTTCAGCACTTGCCCTGCTCGGTAGCCAACCTGAAACGCCAGTGGAGCCGTCAGCAAATCCCCCGCCCGTCCGCGAATTCCGTCTGTGCCAAACAGCTTGCCCGCCGGTAGCGCAAGGGGACTCCAAAACTCATCAACCGCCCGTCCGCTTGCTGGAACGCGATCCGCAAGGCGAGACAACCCCGACCATACAGGAGAAACGACCATAACCTAGCACTCCAGAAAAATCACTCCACACACATGAGGAGAATAGCACTTTGTTGGTTAAGAAGATTAAATACCTATTGACAGATGTTTCGATAGGTTGATGACTCTGAAGACAGATTTTTCGAGCAAGGGCGTGTAGTACTTTGCGGTGGCGGGTTGGGGGCGTCCGGAGGGTTTTGGGGGGAGACGGAAAAAGCGAAAACGGAAAAACGAAACATCATTACTAGGCAAGGAAGAAGGAAGAAGGAAGAAGGAAGAAGGAAGAACGAAGAAGGAAGAACGAAGAACGAAAACTGGATCTCCTTACCCTTTTCCCTCTTCTTTGTTTCCTTCTTCTCCCAACCTCTTGGCTCCTGTTATAAGTCAGACTTGCCAGCTTCGATCAACAACTTCTGCTCAGGGACTTCCTTGGGGATGTTTTGCGGTGCGTGGTTTCGGATTTTGGCAGGGCTGTTTAAGATAAGGCCAAAGGCGATCGCCCGTGGGCCAGGTTCCACGCACCGTTCCCAATTCAGCGCGAGGCTCTAGTCTGTATGGCTTCTCCACTCTGGCCCTATGTCACCTCTGGCATTCCTGACGACCGCTTTGAGCAGTTGCCCGGAATTCCCCTGACCAAACGCGAAATTCGGGTGCTGCTGCTGTCGCAACTGCGGCTGCGGCCGGACGCGGTGCTGTGGGATATTGGCGCGGGCACAGGGACGATTCCGGTCGAGGTGGGGCTGCGGTGTCCTTTGGGAAAGGTCTATGCCATCGAGCGCGACGAGGAAGTGGCCAGCTTGATTCGCCGCAACTGCGATCGCTTTGGCGTAAAAACGGTGGAAGTGGTGGAGGGCAGCGCCCCAGAGTGCCTGAGCGAGCTAACGGATGCGCCGGATTGCGTGTGCGTGGAGGGGGGGCGATCGGTGAAGGCGATTTTGCAGGCGGCGTGGAGCTATTTGCTGCCGGGGGGACGCATCGTGGCGATCGCCACTAACCTCGAAACGCTCTATGCCATCTCAGAATGTCTCGCCAGCCTCCAGGTTCGCAATGTGGAAGTGGTGCAGTCGGTGATCAACCGCCTGGAAAATCGCGGCATTCATCAGGTGTTTGCAGCGCTTGACCCCATGTTTATCGTCAGTGGCGAAAAAGGAGAATGACCGAATCTCCCCTAGTTGCTTCTGCCGTTCTAGCAACCCGCATCTTACCAAGTTTTCCTTCCTCCCTCTTCGTTCTTCCTTCTTCGTTCTTCGTTCTTCCCTCTTCCTTCTTCGTTCTTCCCTCTTCCTTCTGCCGTTTTAGCGACACGCGCTCCGCTGAGAGCGCCCTTACAATATGTAAACGAAACCCATAAATAAGACCGCAGATGGGTGTGTTTATGAAGGATGCACGCCAAAGTGTGCCAGAGTAGTCTTTAACCTCCGCTTACGTCCTTCTTTACGGTTTCTTTATTGCTATCGATTGCTCCATCTTTTAACTCTCTATGGCATCGCCCCGAGTTCTCAGCGCTATCATCGCCATCATTCTTGCTTTGGGAATGGTGTGTTTGGGCGGGTGGTATTTCACCCTGGGCGTTGCGCTGATGGTGTATTTGGGGCAATTAGAGTATTTCCAGCTTTGCCGCGCCAAGGGCATGGCTCCGGCTGCCAAGACGACGCTAGCCGTCAGCCAGCTCATTCTGGTAACGGCCACGCTCTCCCCCACGCTGGCTGATGCGGTGGTGCCCGTCGCCGGAACTTGCATTTGCTTTTACCTGCTGTTTCAGCCCAAACTGGCGACGATCGCCGACATTTCTGCCTCCATTTTGGGGCTATTCTACGGCGGCTATCTGCCGAGCTATTGGGTGAGGCTGCGATCGCTCGGCCAGGCAGACGTGAGCAACCTGCCGCTAAATGGCTTTTTGCCCCTCTCCTGGGACGATTGGCAAGCCCTACCACCGGGGCTGACGACGATGCTGATTGCCTTTGGCTGCATCTGGGCTGCGGATATTGGAGCCTATGTGTTTGGCAAACTGTTTGGCAAAACGCGCCTGTCGGCTATCAGCCCCAAGAAAACCGTAGAAGGGGCAGTGCTGGGGGTGTTGGGCAGCGTCGCGGTTGGGACAATCGGATCTTGGCTGCTGCGGTGGCCAGGCTTTCCCCTCACGGGTATGGCGCTGGGACTCATCATCGGCATTGCTAGCCTGCTGGGTGACCTGACGGAATCGATGATGAAGCGCGACGCGGGCGTAAAGGATTCTGGGCAACTCATTCCGGGGCATGGTGGCATCCTCGATCGCGCCGATAGCTATGTGTTCACCGCGCCACTGGTTTACTATTTCGTCACGCTCCTGCTTCCACTGCTGCCCGCATAGGACAGAAATCCTATGTTTGTCTTTGTGTAGACTTTACTTGCGGGCAAACTTGCGGGCAAAGAGGACAGCAGCATGGATACGGCTTCAGGATTGACCTACGCCGTCTTGGGCACGGGGGCGTTGGGCGGCTACTATGGCGCGTGTTTGCAAAAAGCAGGGCTGGAGGTTCACTACTTATTGCGGAGCGATTTTGACCTGGTGCGGCGGCAAGGGCTGGTAATCGAGTCGCCGGATGGGGATTTTGTGCTGCCGCAGGTGAATGCCTATCGGCGATCGCCCGATATGCCGCGCTGCGATGTTGTGATTGTGGCGCTGAAGACGACCCAAAATCATCTGCTGCCAGACCTGCTACCGCCTGTGGTGAAGGATGATGGCGTGGTGCTGGTGCTGCAAAACGGGCTGGGGGTAGAGGCTGAAGCAGCGGCGATCGCCGGCCCAGAGCGCGTCCTGGGTGGGTTGTGTTTCCTCTGCTCCAACAAAGTCGGGCCGGGGCACATTCGCCACCTGGACTACAAGAAAATTGCGATGGGGGAATACAGCGCGGCGGGGGAGGCGGTAGGCATTACCAACCGACTGCGGCGGATCGCGGCAGACTTTGAGCAGGCGGGCATTCCCATTGAGCTAGCCGAAGATTTGGTGCTGGCCCGCTGGAAAAAGCTGATGTGGAATATTCCGTTTAATGGTCTGTCTGTGGTGCTGAACGCGACTACACAAGAGATGATGGCCAACTCCGATGCGCGATCGCTCGCCGAGTCGCTGATGGAAGAGGTGATGAAGGGGGCAGCGGCACAGGAACGGGCGATCGCCCCCGACTTTGTGCAGACCATGCTGGATCACACGGCAAAAATGAAGCCCTATCGCACCAGCATGAAAATCGACTACGACGAAAAACGCCCGCTGGAAGTCGAAGCGATGTATGGCAATCCGCTGCGGGCGGCTCAGGCGGCAGGGGTTCACTTGCCTCAGATTCAAACGCTATATCAACAACTGCGGTTTCTAGACGCGCAGAATCGGGGCTTGTAGCGGGGCGAGCGAGAATTCTCTGAAAGTGGTTTAATACTGGTTTGGGAGGCTGCTGGCAGGGCAAAGGATGTGGTAGTTTTCGCGTCGTAGTCAAAGATTAGTTAATCTATCCGCAAGTTTTCTTGCATGGTTTTGCCTGAGATGGCCGACACAAGACAACGTAAGATGTTAGTCGGCAGTATTTCTTAACAAGGTCAACCTGTGAAGCTGTTCGTTTTCCACACACCGGAACTGATTCCTTCCGGCAAAACGCCCGACTGTGCGATCGCCATCGACGTACTTCGGGCAACCAGCACTATGGCCACCGCACTCAACGCTGGAGCCGAAGCGGTTCAGGTGTTTAGCGACCTCAACGAACTGATGCGGGTGAGCGAATCTTGGGCCCCTGAGAAGCGGATTCGGGCGGGAGAACGGGGCGGCGCAAAGGTAGAAGGGTTTGACTTTGGCAACTCGCCGCTGGACTGCACGCCAGAGGTGGTGACGGGGCGGCGACTGTTCATCAGCACCACGAACGGCACTCGTGCGCTGACCTCGATCCAGTCTGCCGAAACGGTGATCGCCGCTGCACTGGTCAACCGTCAGGCTGTTGTGGATTATCTGCTGGCCCGCCGCCCCGAAACCGTGTGGCTGGTTGGCTCTGGCTGGGAAGGGTCATTTTCGCTGGAGGATACGGTCTGTGCAGGGGCGATCGCCCATCGGTTGCAAGCCGAACTCGGCGTTCCGCTAGAAGACCTCGCGGGCAACGACGAACTGATCAGCGCAGTAAGTCTCTACAGCCAGTGGCAGGATCGCCTGCTAGAACTCTTGCACCACGCCACCCACGGCAAACGCCTGCTGCGCCTGCACTGCCACGAAGATTTGAAATACTGCTCCCAGACAGATGTGCTGAATGTACTACCTATCCAGCGGGAGCCGGGGGTGTTGGTAAAGCACGAAAGCTTGATTGGGGTTGCGGGGTAACTCACTGTGGGGTGACGCAGCGGTGGCGCAGCGGTGGCGTAGTGGACGCAGCCGTGACGCAATAGCCGTGACGAAATAATCGAGGGTTGGGCATAGCGTATGAGTCAACTCCAGCAGCATGTCGCCTGCTTAATATTTCGCAATATACTGGAGGGTGAGGTGTCTAAATATCAGTACCCCCGATGATTCTGGAACCTGCCCAGCGGCGCAAGCTTGACGAAACAGACGATGCGCTGTTCTACGACTATCCGCGTTTCGTGACCCATGTAGACGACGGGTTTATTCAGCAGTTGACCGATCTGTACCGGGAACGGCTGAAGCCGGATACTCGCATTTTTGACATGATGAGTAGCTGGGTATCTCATTTGCCAGAGGAGATGACGTTTGCCCACGTCGAGGGGCACGGCATGAACTCAGAAGAGTTGGCGAAAAATCCTCGGCTCGATCACTATTTTGTGCAAAATTTGAACCAGAATCAGCTTTTGCCGCTGCCCGATCAGTCCTTTGATGCGGTGCTGAATACAGTGTCGGTGCAGTATCTACAGCGACCGGAGGCTGTGTTTGCCGAAATCTATCGCATTCTGAAACCAGGTGGCCTTGCCATCATCAGCTTTTCTAACCGGATGTTTTTCCAGAAGGCAATTCAGGTGTGGGTAGAAGCTTCGGAACCGCAGCGGGTAGAACTGGTAAAGCGTTACTTCGAGCAGATTCCTGGCTTTGGTCAGATTGAGACGATTGCTCGTCAGCCGTCAGTGCCCCCGTTTCTGCAAATGCTGGGTATGGGCGGGGGCGATCCGTTTTATGCGGTGATGGCTGAGCGAGTGAGCTAGAGGATTTTGGATTTTGGGCTGGCTGGCGTATGCGTAAAAACCGAACCCTGATGTGAAGTAATAACAGGACGGCTGAGCTACAGACCCTCCAGCATACGGATCGTTGGGTTACATACACTTGTTTAGTTACATACAAGTTGGTTACATACGCTTAGTTCCGTACGCTTGAGAGACCGACCCAGATAGCACAGATCGAAGATACATACGATACATATACATACGATACATACAAGAGAGAGTAGATACGAGATTCGCAAGATCTCCGGCCGACCTTTAAGTCAACCTTGCAGATACTTTCCGCAGATCTCTGGTTTCTTTTGAAAGTGATGGGTTTACTGGGAATCCATTGACACGAATTGATAGAGACCAGGGATCTGTAGGTGTGGCAATTTGTTTTAGAGGTTGTTTTACGGACTGCACCGATCGGTGCAAGTTAACTGGAGGCGCTGGTGTAGAATCGCAGGGCGAAGCGCCAGAACTGTTGGGCAAAGAGGAACAGGGCGATCGCCAGCCCAGCGGATGCGCCAATCCAGCCCCAGGCAGTGCGACCCAGCAGCGCCTCAGCGGGAATTGTGGTGAGAAACGCTACGGGCACGATGAAGGTAAAGAAGAATCGATAAGCAGCGGGATAGGCAGCCGTGGGAAAGCGCCCCGCCTCCAGCAAGCCCCGCAGCACTTCCGTCACATTATACACCTTGACGAACCAGATGCTGGTGGCTCCCAGGATAAACCACAGGCTGTAGAGGGTGACCAGCCCCAGGGCGAGGGCGATCGCCCCCAGACCATAGGTGCCAGCGGGCAGGCCCAGCCGCGACCCCGCGTAGCCTAGAATAATCAACCCAAACATCAGATCCGGGATGCCCCACGGCGACACGGTGCGGGTAGACAGCCAGAATTGGGCGCTGATGGGCTTTAGCAAGACAAAATCCAGCGTGCCCAACTGAACCTGTTTCACAATCTGGCTGAGGTTGGGCGAGAGGAAGGTGGCGGAAAAACCTTGGAGCAGCGTGAACATGGCCAGCACGACCAGCGCCTCTTCCCAACTCCACCCCTGAAAGCTGTAGCCTGTGCGGTAAAAGAGGAACAGTCCGAACAGGCTGCCCGCCAAGCTGCCCAGGCTGCTGAGCGTGGCCAGCACGAAGTTAATCCGATATTCCAACTCGGCGGCGATCGCCGTTTCCCAAAATAGCCCCAGCACGCGCAGATGACGGCGGAGGTAGGGCAGCAGTCCAGGTCTTCTTGCAAGCCTGTCAGGGCGCTGTGTCATGGGTTTCTAAGGTTGACTGAGGTGAGCGCGGGCCCGGTCGAGGGCCTGACGCACCTGGTTGAACCCCGTGCCGCCGTAGCTGTTGCGGGCAGAGACAACGCGGGCAGGGGCGATCGCCTCGTAGATATCCTGCTCAAAGGCGGGATGTAGCGACTGCCATTCTTCCAGCGTCAGATCTTTCAGCAGTTTGCCTGCTGCCAGAGAGGTTTTCACAACCTTGCCCACCAGATTGTATGCCTCACGGAAGGGCACGCCCTTGGCAGCGAGGTAGTCTGCCACGTCGGTCGCGTTGGAAAAGTCTTCGGCGACGGCGCTGTTCAGCCGCTCGGTGCGAAACTCCATGCCCTCTTGCAGCAAGATGGTCATCGCCTCCAGGCAGCCGCGCACCGTCTTTACCGCGTCGAACAGGGCTTCCTTGTCTTCCTGCAAGTCTTTGTTGTAGGCCAGGGGCAGTCCCTTCATCAGCACCAGCAGGGCTTGCAAGTGCCCAAACACACGCCCAGTTTTGCCGCGCACCAGTTCTGGCACATCGGGATTTTTCTTTTGGGGCATGATGCTGGAACCCGTGGAACAGCTATCTTTCAGCGTCACAAAGCTAAACTCCTCCGAGGCCCAGAGGATCACCTCCTCCGACAGGCGCGACAGGTGAACCATGATCAGGCTGGCGGCGCAGAGAAACTCGATGGCAAAGTCGCGATCGCTCACCCCATCCAGGCTGTTGGAATATACGCCGCCAAAGCCTAGCAGCTCGGCAGAATAGTGGCGATCGATCGGGAAGGTCGTGCCTGCCAGCGCCCCAGACCCCAGCGGCAGCAGATCAACCCGACGATAGACATCGCCTAGCCGCTCCCAGTCGCGCTGCGCCATGTCGAAATAAGCCAGCAGGTGGTGTGCCAGACTCAGCGGCTGCGCCCGTTGCAGGTGCGTGTAGCCAGGAATCAGCGTTTCCACATGCTGTTCTGCCAGGGCAAATAGCACCGACTGAAACTGGCGCAACTGCTGGCGGATCTGCCCAATCTGGTCGCGCAGATAAAGCCGCGTGTCGGTGCCCACCTGGTCATTGCGCGATCGCGCGGTGTGCAGCTTTTTGCCCACATCGCCGACAATTTCTGTCAGCCGCCGTTCCACAGCAAAATGCACGTCCTCCGCGTCGATGCCGGGGTTAAATTGTCCCGATCGATATTCCTGGCGAATTTGCTCTAGCCCGGCCACCAACTGTTCGCCCTCTTCGGGAGAAATAATGCCTGTGTGAGCCAGCATTTTGGCGTGGGCTTGCGAACCCGTCAGGTCATATTCGATTAGCTCGATGTCGAAGCCGATGCTGGCGTTAAAGCGGGCGATCGCCGGATGCAAAGCCGACTCAAATCGCTGGCTCCAGGTTTGCTGCGGAGAAGGATTGACCAAAATCTTGTCCTAAGAGTAAATTCTCAGATAAATGTTCAGCAATTGGTTTAGCAATTGCCCTTGCGGTGGGCCTGCCCTTGCTATGGGGTTCAGCTATGGGGTTTAGCTATTGCTGCCAGTTTTGACGACTCCTGCCTGACGTTGCTGCATTAAAAGAGACGATTCTGAGTCGTTCGCGCTACCTAAAACCGCTTAATGCCTGCTGATGAATCTAGCCGTAGGTTGTAAAGCCGCGCAGCAGATAGCCAATGACAATGCCAATCAGCAGTGCCCAAACCTGGCCAGTCTTTACAAAATTGTCTGCTGCCCGCCGCACCCCAGCAAATACGTCCGTATCAAACTGTTGTGCCAGCGTTGGGTAATCAAAGTGCCAGTGCCAGAGCAGCCCGTCGGGAGCCAGGCTCCAGCTTGCAGGGTCGGCAAAACCAGGGACACTAGAAACCCACGTCAAGGCGTGATGCGCCAAATCGATCCACATCATGGGGATTGAAGCCTCGTGAAATAATCCTGAAGCGACCGCTGATTTGCGGCAGCCATAAAATACTACGGAATATACCGTAATTTGCAAGCGTTTGATCCAGCTATGGTGCTGGATTGCTAGAAGGCTTGGCGCTCAATCCCCGCTTAGAATCTTCCCTTAAAGTGTTCCGAAAGTTTGCCGACCCCTTCTGGGCGATCGCCCCTAGCGTTGCAGCCCGATCACGCCGTCCAAATCGGCTCCGGTAAAGTTTGCACCCGTCACATTAGCATTCGTCAGGTTCGCATCTTCCAGATCTGCGCGGGTCAAGTTCGCATTTTGCAAATTCGCACCTGTTAAGTTGGCTTCTTCCAGATCCGCATTGGTCAAATTAGCCCCACTCAGGTTGGCATTGCTCAGGTCTGCTTTTTCGAGGTCAGCCCCTGTCAGGTTGGCGTTGCTCAGGTCTACGCCGCGAAGATCTGCCCGTTCCAGATCAACCCCTTGGAGGTTGCAGCCGACACACTGGCGCGTAGAGAGCAACTGGCTAAGGGGGTCACTACCCGTTGTTGCCTGAGCGATGGGCTGGTTGTCAACGGGCTGGCTTGCAGCGGGATTGGAACTATCCTGGGCAGCGGTTGGCACTGGCTGGGCCGGGTTCGCGCCCTGGGGAGCGGTTTGGGAATCCGCAGGGGCTTGATTCGGGGCTGGGTCAACCTGGGTGGGCGGTGTTGGAGGGGTGAGGGCACAACCCACCATTCCTGCGGAAACAAGGGCGATCGCCCCGCCTGCCAGCCGTCCATAGTTTTTGAAAGCCATGAATATACCTAAACCAATTAGCTACATCCACACCTTATTCAACAGGCTGACAGCAGTTCATCCGCTGAAGGTTGTCAATTTTAGCAGCCCGACCAGAGTTTTTTACAACTTTAGAAATAGTCCAAATTGCGTAGACGGGCACTCATTTAGGACTCAAGCATAGAAACCGGAACTGCGGCTCGCCTGTTTTAGCTCCACTATTCGACCTTGACCCGCATGACGATTAGCGTCATGTCGTCGTTAGCATTGCGCCCTTCTCCGACAAACTGCTGGACTTGCCCAAATAAATACTCCAGAATTTCCTGTGGGCTGCTGTAGGCCTGGCAGGCATATTCAACATCTTTCACCAAGTTTTCTTCATCGTAGCGATCGCCATTCGGGCTAGCCGCATCAGTAAATCCATCGGTGAAATAAATGACTGTATCACCCGGAGCCAACTGCACCTGCGCGTCGAAATACTGCGTATCCACATCCAGCCCAATCAGCATTCCCAGCGTGTCTAGCCGGGTAATTTTGCCTGTCGCGGCTTGCCACAGCAGCGGCGGGTTGTGGGCAGCGTTGCTATAGGACAAGACCTGGGTTTCGGTGTTGTATTCGGAATAAAACAGCGTCACAAAGCGGTTAGAGTTCTCTAAATCCGCGTACATGACGTGGTTTAAGTGCTGCAAAATCCGCGAGGGCTGGTGTCCGTTTAGCACTTCTGCCCGCAACATTCCCCGCAGCATGGTCATAATCAGCCCCGCCGGAACGCCCTTGCCCATCACGTCGCCAATCGTAATACTCCAGCGGTTGCAGCTGCTCAGCGTGCCCTTTTTGGCGCGTACCTGGTCATAGTTCACCGGGATGAAGTCGTAATAGTCGCCGCCGACGCGGTTGGCGTTTTTGCAGCGGGCTGCCAATTCCAGTCCTTCAATTTGGGGGCACTGGCGGGGCAAAAGCTGCCGCTGGATTTCTTCGCCAATTTCTAGCTCTCGATCCAGGCGCTCTTTTTTGCGGAGTTCGACAGTGAGTTCGTCTGTGGCGATCGCCACCGCTGTCTGATCCGCCACCAGCCTCACTAGCTTCTGCCGCGTCTCAGTCCACTCATAGTTCGGATCATAGCTAAAAACGTAGAGCCGTCCCCGCTCCTCGTTTTTAGACAAAATTGCCGTGCCAAACATCTGCACGTCTGCCCCCAGGTAGCGATTCACCTGATAGTCGAGGGATGCTGTCAAATCAGCCGATGGAACCAGTGTCGTTCCCCCCGTCGGGGGCGAAGCCGTAAGCTGCAAGGTAGCCGTTTCCAGCGCCTTGCGAATGGTTTGACAATTGCGCCCATCTTGGCAGTGAATCCGCTCAAGGCGCAATTGCCCATTGGGGCGGAATAGGATTAGGGCCCCCCCGTCGGCATCGGTCACACGACTGGCAATCAGCGGGGTCAGCTCTAAAAACTGATTGAGGTTGGTGAAGCTTCGCAGCGCAAACCCCAGAGAACTCAGTAGATCCTGAACCTTGTTATGCTCCCGGTTTAGCCGAGACACGAGTTCCTTCAGCGCAAACACGGGCGTGATGTCTGGCGCGGGCGTGCCGCCAGGCAAATCAGGCGATTGTGAAGGCTGTCGTGGAACGGGAACGGTGGTCATGCGAGGCTTGGTTCGAGGCTTGACAGAAACCAGTTAGAACTGGGGTTGCAATTGTGGAAATTGCTCTATGGAAATTGCCTGTAAGGTCACACTAGAAAGGCGATGAACTTTGATCAGGTTTTATCGAGTGTACACAGAATTGACAGGAGAACAACCTGGGAAAGATTTCTTAACCGGAGTATAGGACGATTTTGCGGTTATGGCCAGTTTCGCCAGACAGAGCCAAGACTGAATAGGTTGTATTGACTAGGAGAACGCCTGAGTGCGGATCTGGTTGAGTCTGGCTCTGATTCAGATTTGGCACTCGATAAAGCCTCGATAAAGCAATGGATTCGGCAAAGCTTATGAAGGCTATGCCGCTCTCCTACTAATTTCCTACTAATGAGGGATCGATTACAGGGTTACTACAGAACCTGTCCTGGCAATCCCGTATGAAGATACTGCTCTGTTGAAGGAGATGATTAGGTTTTGGGCTAGAGCAAAGTGCCAGAGCCGTTACGGGGGTTTTAGAAAACCTTTGCTGGGCACAAGGTAAAGTTTTGCAAAAGCTGGATGCCCATTGGTGATGAGTTTTATGACGGAGTGGAGTTAGGGCGATCGCCCCCCATCCAGCCATAGTCTCCAGACGATGTTCAATGGCAAGCTCTTTTGATAATGGCGACCTCGCGGCCATTCCTTGGCGGCTATTTCAGTTGTCCGTCTTCTAGGTACAGCACTCGGTCAGCAACGTCCATAATTCGAGGATCGTGCGTCACGATGAGAACGGTGCGTCCCCGCTCTTTGGCAAGAGTGCTGAGCAGATCGATCACGGCGTGCCCGCTCGTAGAGTCGAGGGCTGCCGTGGGTTCGTCTGCCATAATCAGCGGCGGGTTTCCGGCTAGGGCGCGGGCGATCGCCACTCGCTGTTTCTGTCCGCCAGAGAGGTTCTTGGGCAGGTTTTTGGCGCGACTGCCCAGCCCTACGGCTTCTAGCAGCGACAATGCCTCGTGGCGGGCTGCCTTGCCGCGAATGCCCTTCATCTCCAGCGCCAGTTCGATATTTTCCAGAGCTGTGAGCGCTGGAAACAGGTTAAAGCCTTGAAAGATGAAACCGATGTTTTGCAGGCGAAATTGCGAAAGCTGCGATCGCGACATTGCAGTAATTTCCTGACCTAGCAGACGAACGCTACCGCCTGAAGGAGTCAGGATGCCTGCCAGGATCGAGAGCAGCGTCGTTTTGCCAGAGCCAGACGGCCCCATCAAGAGTTGAATGCTGCCTGCGGGAATTTCCAGGTTAATGTTACTGAGTGCTTGAAACTGCTCGGCTCCTTCTCCGTACACCATTTCTACGCCGCGAGTGGCGATCGCCTCCGACACAACAGGTGTCAGCTCTCGCTCTGCTAAATACTGAGACGGCAGAGGCACTGCGAGGGATGAAGCTAGATTCAGATGCGATACAGTCATGAACTTAGAACGTAAACGGCAGCGTGATCCACAACAACAGGTCGATCAAGGACTAAACCACGAAACTGTGAGGCACTCAGTTACTTCAATCCAACCCTGACACCGGGTGTTCG
This sequence comes from Thermoleptolyngbya sp. C42_A2020_037, assembly GCF_015272455.1. NCBI lineage: Bacteria > Bacillati > Cyanobacteriota > Cyanophyceae > Oculatellales > Oculatellaceae > Thermoleptolyngbya > Thermoleptolyngbya sp. C42_A2020_037. The sequence goes on along the minus strand of NZ_JACYLP010000050.1, from coordinate 2,922 downwards.
AGCGTGTTCAAAATCCAGGCAACACCAGATGTCAAAATAAACTGTCAAAAGCTAGCCTACAGTTCTAATAAACTTGAAATCCTAAAGAAGGTATCTCACTAGACTGCAAATATAGACTGCAAAACTAGTTAACAGGTTGCATACCTTGAGACGTGTCTCTCACTTCTCGCGATAACTTCACGATAGTTTGAATGCTCAAAAGTTGCCTTCACCCAGTTGACGGAACCCCTATTTTCTGTAGACGAAGACCTCAAACCTTTTCTAATCAATGCTTCACATGCAAAACCCCCACATTCCGAATTTGTCTCTCTTTGGGCAGGTCTAAATCCAGATAAACTTCAACTTGAGTTGCAAATCAGCGCCCCTGCCATAAACCGTTCTTAATCTTTATCTAGTGTAATAAGCCTTTCTACGCACACTCCGTAACCCTAGACACGAAAATATTTGCGTTTTTATAAAGTTTTGATTGGGCTTAAATAGCCCATCTAGCCTTCTAAACCGCAACCCTCTAAGCCTTGAACACAATGGCCGGGTCAACATGGGTCACTTTCTGAATTGCAAACAATGCTGAAGTGACGCACATGCCAACCGTAATGCCCAAAATGCCAACGGCGGTCACTGGTGTAATCAGAATCGTGATGCCCTGCGTTGCAAAAGTCCAGGCTCCTAACCCTAGACACAGTGCCACGCTGGGAATGTAGCCCAAAATCGCCATCCATAGCGCTTGCTCAATGATGATGCGATAAATTACCCAGTCGGATGCGCCCATCGCTTTTAATGTGCCAAATTCTCGAATATGGTCGGCGACCGATGAGTATAAAATTTGTCCTACAATTACCATTCCCACAATGACACCCACAGTAGCGCCTAAGCCTAATACAAAGCCGATCCCCGTGCGCTGCACCCAATACTTCTGTGTCAAATCAGACATTTCTGCTTTGGTATAAGCCTTGGTATTGGGTAAGGCTTGTTCTAATCGGCGCTTCAGCGCTTCCAGATCGGTTCCAGGTTCTGCTTTGACTAAGACGTAGGTAATGACATCTGTGGGAGAGAGGGCGCGGGGTTCTGGCACCGCATCGGGATTGATCGTCCGCTCAAACAGGTTGCTACAAATTAGTTGACCGTCCTGTAAACGGCAGCTTGTGGTAGACGTATAGGCAGAATTCAGGTAGGCATTTGCGTTTTTGAGTGAAGTAAAAACGTAGGTGCTGGATGCAATCGATTGCGTGCCTCGTGTAAAGCCAACCACTCGTGTTGGCAACGAGCCAATATTGGCGCGATCGCCCACCTGGCTGACGTGGATCGACGCTCGGTTTGCTTGATCCGGGATCACGGTATAGGGCTGCTGCAAATCCTCGACCCTGCCCTCCGACAGGTTGCCATAGTTAAACAGACGGCTAGCCGGGTCGAACCCAATAATTTGCACAGTGGAAATGTCGCCGCTGGGACTCCGCCACGTTGTGGTTCGCGTAATCATCGCCTCAGCCAAGGCGACCCCTTCTACCTCTTGTGCCTGCTGCATCATTCCCGCCGGAATTGGGAGCGTAAGCTGTAGATTCACCATTTCCTGGGCCCCAACCCAGATATCTGCGCTAGAGCCGTCAACTAAGGTGCTGGTCGAGCGGCTAAATCCGTTCAAAATGCCTGTCTGAATCGTTACCAGACTAACAGCAAACATAATCCCGGCCTGGGCTACGAGAAACCGGGGAATATCCTCAAACAGATTTTTGCGAGCAACTGAAGCCATGCGGTAGACCGGCCCAGCGGGCCGCTGAGGGCAGATTCAGTAAACGAAGTCAAACCCGTATGCAGAATTGGCACGCAGATTTGTACGCATACACCTCTTCACTGTACGTTGCTGAGTGGTTGGAACTGTGCCAAGTTGTGCCACTCGGCGTAACTGTCTGGAATTACTGTCTGGAATTAAAGTCGGTGGCTTATACCCGCACTTGGTCAGACATAAACGTAGCTCTGGTCATCAGGTGTGAAATGAGTCTACGGTAAGGAGCAGATAAGAAGCTTAGACACCGCTGAACCTATCTCACACAATCTCAATTCCCCATGCAAATCCATCGTCTTCCGGCCCTGTCGGACAATTACATCTTTGTGTTGTATTTCCCTGATACGCATCAAGCGGCCGTTGTCGATCCTGCGGAAGCAGAGCCAGTCTTGAACTGTTTGCTCAGCCTGGATGCTCAGCTTGTGGCAATTTTGAATACGCATCACCACCGAGATCATGTCGGGGGCAACCTGGCACTGTTGCAGCGGTTTCCCGATGCAGTGGTCTACGGTGGCGCAGAAGATCGGGAACGGATTCCAGGACAGCAGGAATTTTTGAAGGAGGGCGATCGCATTGTGTTGGGCGATCGCCCAGCCAACATCCTCTTCGTCCCCGGCCACACCCGCGCCCATATTGCCTACTACTTTCCACCCGCCAAATCAGAGCAGTCAGGCGACCTGTTCTGCGGAGATACTCTGTTCGCAGGCGGCTGCGGACGCTTATTTGAAGGCACCCCCACTCAGATGGTTCACTCGCTGTCCAAACTCCGTGCCTTGCCAGACAACACAAGCATCTGGTGCGCTCATGAATACACGTTGAAGAATCTTCAGTTTGCGCTCTCGGTCGATCCCAAAAACCAGGCTCTAGAACTGCGCTACCAGGAAACACTCCGCCAGCGACAGCTTCAACAGCCCACAGTGCCATCACTCTTAGCAGTCGAAAAACAAACCAATCCCTTTCTGCGATGGGATACACCCGCACTCCAGGCAGCCATGAACACATCAGACCCCGTGCAAAGCTTTGCTCGCTTACGAGGAAAGAAGGATATGTGGTAGCTAAAGAATGTCTGAGAAAGAAAAAAGGCTTAATGGGCGATCGCCCCCTTCCAGGCTCCAAAAGTCTTATCTACCGGGGGTTTTCAG
>NZ_JACYLP010000009.1:0-38564 GCF_015272455.1 Thermoleptolyngbya sp. C42_A2020_037 | reverse complement strand
ATACTACATTCTGCCCCCATTTTTTGTATGTTGAGCTATCTTTCAACACCTCTGATGCCAGACCTGTTCGCCATTGCGTAGCTGCTGAATAGAAACCTTGATTTCGTCTCGTGCCATTAGAGTGCGGGCGATCGCCCAAAATGCTTTACTAAATAATGCGGCAAAGCCGTAATTTCTGTGGGACGAGAGGGTGGCTTGGAGGGATTCTGAAGAGAGCGTTTTAGCGTTCATTGGCTTGCTCCAAATACTATGTGAATCACTATGCGTAATCTAAGTACAGATGTTGAGCGCTGAGTGTGGCAGAAGCTTACAAATACCTAGCTGATTGCTCCGTCTCGTTGCTCTATCTCGTTGTTCTGCGTTGCTGGTTGCTGTATGAAAGCTAGAATAGGCGATCGCCCAAGGGCTGTCGTTACAGAAAAGTTCAGGAGTTTAGCCCACCCGCGTCTAAAAAGTTAAGGAAATCTTCCAAATGGCCGAAGCGCGACCAAAACGCAGGACACGACTAAACGGCTGCCAATTGTTAATCACGTTGTCAATCATGTTGACAATGGGCTAAATCCCTGGCTCACAAGGCATTTGAAGCATAGCCCATTAGAGAAATTTGCTGGCTGCAAAACCGGACAAAACGCAGTCCAAGATTCGGAGCAGGAACGATGTGGCCTGCAATACTAAGCCCTATTTGTATACTCTTCTTGACACAAAAACTCGATACAGTTTGATACAGATTTTGTCTACTCAAGCTGCTAGAACTGGCTGGTAAACTTTATGACAAATGTTAAAGAATCTGCCCCTGCTGCGAAGTCTGCCGTTAACCTGAGCGATCCACAATACTACGCTAATCGTGAGCTAAGCTGGCTGGAGTTTAATCGGCGGGTGTTGCACGAAGCGCTAGACGAGCGCACGCCGCTGCTGGAACGTCTAAAGTTTCTGGCGATTTTTAGCTCTAACCTAGACGAGTTTTTTATGGTGCGGGTGGCGATTGTGAAAGACCAGCTTGAGGCAGGAGTCACTACGTTAACACCAGACGGGCGCACCCCCCAACAGCAGCTTGAGGAAATTAGTCAAACCCTGCGGCCTATGGTGGAAGAACAGCACCGATACTTTGAAACCGTTTTGCGCCCAGCGCTGAAAGAGCATGGCGTGTTCCTACTGGACTACATCGACCTCAGCCAGGAGCAGCGGAACTACGTGCGAGATCATTTTGAGAAGCGGATTTTTCCGGTGCTGACCCCGCTGGCGGTCGATCCGGGGCATCCGTTCCCGCGCGTGTCAAACCTCAGCCTCAGTCTGGCGGTGCAGGTCAAAGATCAGCAGACGGGCGAAGAGCATTTTGCGCGAGTCAAGGTGCCCAGCAGCCTGCCCCGGTTTCTAAAGCTGCCCTCAGAGCCTAGCCAAGAAGGCGGCAAAAAGGCGGTTTGGGTTGGTATTCCAGTAGAGCAGGTCATCGCACACAACCTGGAAATGCTGTTTCCCGGCATGACGATACAGGAATATTCCCTCTTCCGGCTTACCCGCGATACAGAGGTCGAGTTGCGTGAAGAAGTGGCGGAGGACCTGCTGCAAGCGATCCAAGACATGGTGAAAAAGCGGCGGATGGCAGAAGCGCCTGTGCGACTGGAGATTCAGTCCAATGCGTCGCAGTTGATCAAAGACACCTTGATGGATGAGCTGGAGCTAAAACCCCACGAGGTCTATGAAATCGACGGGCTGCTCAACTTGAAGGATTTGTTTGCACTAACGGGGTTGCCGCTGCCTGCGCTCAAGGATGCGCCGTTTTCGCCCATGCCGCCGCGCCAGTTGCGGTTTACGGGGGAGTTGCTGCCCGCCAATGCCGAACGGGAAGATATTTTCTCCATCCTTCGCCGCCATGACGTGCTGGTGCATCATCCCTACGAATCCTTCAGCGGTTCGGTGGAACAATTTATTGCCCAGGCGGCCCGCGACCCCCAGGTTCAGGCAATCAAGATGACGCTGTATCGCACATCCGGCGATTCGCCGATTGTGAAGTCGCTGATCGAGGCGGCGGAAAACGGCAAGCAGGTCGCAGCGCTAGTAGAGCTAAAGGCGCGGTTTGACGAAGAGAATAATATTAACTGGGCGATGCAGCTTGAGCAGTCGGGCATCCATGTGGTCTATGGTCTGGTGGGGCTAAAGACTCATACCAAGGTGGTGCTGGTGGTGCGTCAGGAAGGGGACGAGATTCGCCGCTATGTCCACATTGGCACAGGCAACTACAATTCCAAGACGGCCAAGCTCTACACCGACCTGGGCCTGCTGAGCTGCCGCGAGGAACTGGGCGCAGATTTGACCGATTTGTTTAACTACCTGACGGGTTATTCGCGGCAGCACTCCTATCGCAAGATTTTGGTGTCGCCTGTGAACATGCGCGATCGCATGACGGCGCTGATCCATCGCGAAATTGAACATGCTAAAGCAGGCAAGCCTGCCAAGATCATCGCTAAGATGAACTCTTTGGTTGATCCGGGCATGATTGCCAAGCTGTATGAAGCCTCACAAGCAGGGGTCGAGATCGACCTGATTGTGCGAGGGATTTGCTGCCTGAAGCCGGGAATTCCCAATGTCAGCGAGAACATTCGGGTAATTAGCGTCATCGGGCGCTATCTAGAACACTCACGCATCTTCAACTTCCACAACGACGGCAACGCAGAATACTACATTGGCAGTGCGGACTGGATGCCGCGCAACCTCGATCGCCGCGTGGAAGCCGTGACTCCCATTGAAGACCCTGCGCTGAAAAAACTGCTGCGGGAGATTCTCGATACGACGCTGAGTGATAACCGTCAGGCATGGGAGCTTCAGCCAGACGGCAACTATACGCAGCGCCGCCCTAAGGAAGGTGAACCCGTGCTGAGTTCCCAGGAGATCTTTATGCAGCGGGCAATCGAGCAGAGCAAGCCCTAGAAGCGCTCCTTCAGACCCCTGAACTCTAGCTCAGCGCTGCAACAGACACGCGGGCTGCAATCTGCTGGGCGATCGCCCTCAGTGCTCCAGCCGAAGCCGAGTCGGGGTATTCCACCACAATCGGAATGCCGCGATCGCCCCCCTGCCGCAGCGGAATCTCCAGCGGCACACGGCCCAACAGCGGCAGTTCCAGTTCTTTTGCTGTTTTTTCGCCGCCGCCCGAACCAAAAATATCGTATTGGCGATCGGGCAGGTCGGGCGGGATGAAGTAGCTCATGTTTTCCACAATGCCCAGCACGGGAACTTGAAGCTGCTGAAACATCCGCAGGCCGCGCCGTGCATCTTGCAGGGCCACCGTTTGCGGCGTAGTTACAATCACTGCGCCCGCCATCGGCACGGCTTGGGCCAGCGTCAGTTGTGCGTCGCCCGTGCCGGGGGGCATGTCTACCAGCAGATAGTCCAACTCGCCCCACTGCACCTGATAAAGGAACTGGCGGATGATGCCGTTTAGCATTGGCCCGCGCCAGATCACGGGCTGATCTGGGTCGATCAAAAAGCCCATCGACACCAGCTTTACGCCGTAGTTAAACACGGGTTCCAGGATTTCGCCCTGGGGCCCCGGCTGCACCTTCACCGCTGCCTCCGTCAGTCCCAGCATCGTCGGCGTGTTGGGCCCATAGATGTCGGCATCCAGCAGCCCCACTTTTGCGCCCGCCTGAGCCAGCGCTACGGCCACATTCACGGTGACGGTGCTTTTGCCCACGCCGCCCTTGCCGCTAGAAATGGCGATGATATTCTTCACACCGTCGATGCCTGTGCGATCAGGCAGCGCTTTTTGCTGAGGCGTTTCGGCCGTCACGTCCACCACCACCGCCTGAACACCGGGCAGCGTTTTCACCGCTCGCTCACAGTCTTCTACGATGAACTGGCGCAGCGGGCAGGCGGGCGTTGTTAGCACCAGCGTAAACCGCACCTCACCCTCTGCCACGGTGACGTTGCGGATCATGTTTAGCTCCACCAGGCTTTTGCGTAGCTCTGGGTCTTGGACGGGGCGCAATACCTCCAGAACGGCATTGGCATCAAGGGTATTTAGCATTCGAGATACAGTTTAGGAATCCTTAATGTGATCTTACCGTTAGCGCACCCCAGACTTATGGGCGATCGCCCTCGGTATCCTTGAGAAACTGTAGGGAAATCATCAGGATCTATCGCATCTAGTCACGCTGACCGGAGGGGCGATCGCCCCTCTGGCGTTTCAGAAATCGCCCCTCTGGCGTTTCAGAAATGGATGGAGACGAGCGCCGAAAAATGGATGGAAAAGTTTTCCGAAATGGCGATCGCCCAGCAAACTGGGCACTCTGAAGCTAATGCGGCAAACTGACTGTAAACGCTCAATGAGTCGATCTCGCCCCCCGATCTTGTCCCGATCTCGCCCCCGATTCTGCCCCCAAGCTTGCCCCCGATTTCGCCCCCGAAGCTCGCTGCCGATTTTCCGCTGAGTCTCGCTGTGAACCTCCGGTCAACCTCTACCTGCGCTGTCGCTTATGTCTTTGGGAATTGCTAGCACCATTCTGCTCGGCGGACTTGCCTTTTGGTGGGGCATTCGGTTTGGGCGGCTGCTGTTGCGAAAAGGAGCAACCGCAAACGACCTGTTTAAGGGAAAAACCTCTGTCTCACTGGCTTTTTTAGGAATTTACATTGCTCTACTGCTGCTGGCGCTGTATGTTCCCCAATGGCAATGGCTACCGCTGGCGTGGCGCGTATCGGGAATGCAGGTGTCTTGGGCGGCGATGCGGATTATCCTGTTGGGCATTTGCGGCGTGGCGTTTGTGGTGAGCTGGCACACGCGCCGTTTGCAGGTGATTGCGGTCGTGCTGATTGGGCTGATTGGGCTGGGCAGCTTTACAGCGGCCGAGGCCTATCTGCTAGCTCCGATTTATTCCACGCTGGATGATAACTTGCGCCCCAACGGGGTGTTTCAGCAAACCGCCACCAGCAGTTGCGCGCCGGCTGCGATGGCCACGGTGCTGCGCCGCTGGGGGCTGGACGAAACCGAATCGAGCGTGGCAAAACTGGCGGGCACCAGCCGCCTGGGAACCTCCATGCCGCAGTTGATTACCGCCGCGCACCAACTCCAGATGGACGGTCTGGAGATCACAGGCGCCACCTGGGAGCAGATGCAGCGAATTAATCGGCCAGGTGTGCTGGCAAGCTGGCTATTCAACCCCAGCGGACGGCGATCGCCCCACGCGATTGCGCTGCTGTCCCTTAGCGATGACACTGCCACCATTGCTGACCCTGCCTGGGGGCGGATCTATCGCCTCAATCGCCAGCAGTTTCAGCGGATCTGGCGACGAGAATACGTCCCGTTCTTTCGCCCAGAGGAGGTGGTGCTGTCTGCGGCGCAAGTGCGGGACTACCTGACGCGCCTGGGCTATCTGAACCCCAGCAGCGCGATCGCCAACGATATCATCGACCATGCCACCAACCATGCCACCAACAATGCCACTATTAACACGGCGCTTCGCCGATTTCAGCAGTCCGTTGGCCTCAGCGTCACTGGAACCCTGGATGCCAAAACGGCGCTGATGCTAAGCGGGCCGTTTTTGACAGAAGGGCCGAGTTTGAAGGATGAGATTCAAGGGTGAGCGGGGTGCTTGCTTTCAGGCTTCCCCTTGCTTCTGCTGCCTTACCCTCGATAGATCGCATACATCCCGCCAACATAGAGCAGCAAAATCGCCACGCCGTCCCAGGTCAGGTGTAGGCGCGATCGCTTACTGGCTCGATAGATCAGCCCTACCAGGGCGATCGCCGTCATCATAATGGCAATGACGGTGGTGAAGGCATGAATGGGGTGGTTGATTTCGCCAAACAAACTGCCTCGCAGATAGGCCAGGTCGTAAATGCCCAGAATCGCCAAATTGAACAGGTTAGAGCCAAAAATATTGGACACCGCCAGGTCAGCGGCATTCAGGCGAATCGCCGTCAGCGACGACACGACTTCGGGTAAGGAGGTGGCCGCCGCCAGCAGCAGCGCCCCGACAAAGCTTTCCCCCAGTCCCGTAACCACAGCCACGCGATCGCCCAGGGCAGCCAGCCAAATGCCCAGCACCACAATGGCGATCGCCAGCAGCCCAAAGGTGCCATAGGCCTGCCGCTGCGAGATATGACCATACTGCAAGGTTTCGGCTTCCTCCTCCAGCAGTTGGGTGCGGCGGCGCAGTTCAAACTGAGCAATCAACTGGGCACTTACGGCATATAACAGCATCAGCAGCACACTTGGCAGCGCTACCCACCCCAGCGTCAGATCCACGCCCCGCTCCGCCAGCAAAATACCCGCTGCTGCTGTGCCCAGCATGACGCAGCCCAGACCCGCCGACAGCCCATGACTCACCTGCACCTGTCGCAGCAGCGGTTCTGGCCCTGTAAAAATGTCCACAATCACCAAAATCAGCAGGTTAAACAGGCAGCTTCCCAGCACGCCGCCCACTGCCAGATCGGGGACTCGAAACAGCACCACTGCGCTGATGCCGCTGGCCAGTTCTGGCAGCGAGGTCGCCCCTGCCAACAAGATCGCGCCGACCCAACTGCGCCCTAGCCCGGTCTTTTCTGCCAGCACATCGGCACTCTGCGACAGCCGCGACCCCACCCACACCACCAAGCTGACGCAGAGAATCACCTGGAGAAGGAGCAGCATAGCAGGACACGACAAACAAAAAAGGCGCAGGCGCTCTTTTCAGCGCTCACGCCCAACTGTAGCAAGGATTCGCCCCTGTGCCTTGAGAAAGCTAGAAGCGAACATTTGCAGCCAGAATTTAGAAGTGGAACTAGAAGCGGGTGATGTCCTGAAAGGCGGATGGGGCTGGGGCTGTGCTAGAAACGAAGAACTCGACATCGAAGGTGCCCAGCCGCACAATGTCGCCATCTTGGAGCGGGATGCGCTGCATTGGGAGGACGCGACGACGGTTAACCCAGGTGCCGTTGCTGCTGTTGAGGTCGGAAATGTAAAGCCCTTCGTCGGGGTGATAGCCAATCACCGCATGGCAGCGAGAGACGGACGGGTTATCGAGAGCGATCGCACAGGTGGAACTGCGGCCCAGCGACCAAACCGTACCTGGCTCGGTAGACTTCGACGGGTTGTGCAGCAGGTTTGTCATCAAAATCGTCTTGCGTCCATTTTGAAGCGCCTGTATGAAAAATTGGCTAACCTGGCACCTCGATTGGGTGGATGCCAGCATCGCTTCAACAGAACAGGTGTCGTCAAAACTGGTTCCATAGTCTGCCAACAGCGAGTTCTTTAAATGGGGATTATTAGAAGATTCTCCGACAGGTGGCAGAGGATCTGCTGTGATGTCGTCAGATTTAATGTTCAGCATGGCTTCTAGGTTTGTGTCAGGAGGGCAACTGAGCGAAGACAATGCAATACAACGTAACAGGATGAGTTGAATAGGCTGGGCAAACTGTTTGGAGCCAGGCTATAGTGAAGATTATCTTGCTACAACTAAATAAATACGGAACAACGCAGAGTAACACGAGCAAGCTACACGCCAGCCTGCCAGTTGAGGTCGGACGACGAAGGCCCGCCGGCTCAACCCTTCAGGCCCTTTGACTGGATATCTTGACCAAAGACACCCCGAACCCGTGAAACTCGCTGTTGAGTTTGACGTTCCGGACAGTTCTTTCACTCCTCAACCACCCCACACTATGAACTTAGTATGAAGCAGCGGCTAATACTGTAGCCAGGTTGCTAAGCCTGCGATCGCCCGCCCAAAAAGCTTGCGATCAAGCGCTGCACACTAAGATACTGCATTGCGGGAACAAGTTGAGAAGGGGTCTTATCAAGGGTGAGGAACAGGGTTGAATCTTGCAGTTCACCGCTGATGGGGGGAAACTGTGAACTCAGATGCAAATTCAGAATTTACACGCAAGTAGCGACTCGGCAGATGGCAACAAGTCCCTTGCGAGAGATTTCTGAAATTCCCTCAAACACAACATTCAAAAGTATGGTGAATGGTTCGTAAAGACTACACGCCTAGAACTAGCACCCCGGCTGATGACCTCGACTCCAAGCGCGGCCGCCCTGAACAAAACCAGAGTTGGCTCTGAAAGGCAGCGAGACGTATCAATGTCGAGAAGACCAGTGAAGTAATCAAACGGAGTGAGTAGGCTCCATTGCTTAGACATTAAATGGTGCTGAGAGAGCATTCGACAACAGGCGGATGAATGAAGTTCATAGAAGATTCATGAAGTTATATGTTGAGAGCATTTCCTTGAAGATTTGGTAAAGATTCAGTGCCAGACAAGGTGTCAATTAACACACCATGTCCGTATAAGCCGCTAATTCCTTTGTGAAGCGAAGCGCCAAGGCAATCTGCAGACCCGATTTCCTCTTTTGGATTCAGACGTTCAGACAGACAGGACTATCACTCCTGCAATCAGTTTTCGAGGATTGTTTCGATGATTTGCCTGAGTTTTGAGTGATTTCTTGCTCATGCGGCTACGGGAAGTTGCTCAACTGCATAGGTCCTCAAGGAATCGGGAAAGAATAGGGCTAAAATTAGGCACGACACTTACTACGCCCGCTTCTAAACCCTTTAATGCGCCATGTATCTTGATCTCAGGCCAGTGAGGTGTTCAAGAGGGATGTTCTCCACATTTGGCAGCACCAAAGCAGCACCAAACTAGTGCAGTGTCATGGTTTAGTTTTAGTTTAGGATGATGCATTGGCTCGTAGTAAGCGCTTCAGCACTAAAGCACTTACTACCAACCTAAGTTCTAGCTGTGACATAGCACTAGGCGATCGCCATCCTGCTGAGGGTGGTCGATTTTAGGGGAGGTTTGGGTCAGGTGTGGGCAAGTGGCAAGATCCTCTCGCAGCGCGATCGCCCGCCATGATGAAAAGAACGAATATTTTGGGCTGAATGGGAGTATGGTTTTCAATCGCAAGGAATCATGAGGTCTTATCTAGCGGCAGCAGTGCAAATGAATAGCGTGCCAGATCTGGAGAAAAATCTGGCTCAGGCAGAGGATTTAATCGATTTGGCGGTGCGTCAGGGCGCGGAACTGATTGGGCTGCCAGAGAATTTTTCATTTTTGGGCGATGAAGACGCGAAGCTAGCCCAGGCAGAGGCGATCGCCCAGGGCAGTGAAAAATTTCTGAAAACCATGGCCCAGCGCTATCAGGTGACGCTTTTGGGTGGCGGCTTCCCGGTTCCCACAGGCACAGGCAAAGTCTACAACACGGCCCTGCTGCTAGACCCCAGCGGCAGCGAACTAGCCCGCTACGAAAAGGTGCATCTGTTTGACGTGAACCTGCCAGACGGCAACACCTATCAAGAGTCGAGCATTGTGCTGGCGGGGACGCAGTTGCCGCCAGTCTACCCCTCCAAAGAGTTTGGCAATCTGGGGCTGTCGGTCTGCTACGACGTGCGCTTTCCCGAACTCTATCGCCACCTAGCGCAGATGGGGGCCGAGGTGCTGTTTGTGCCTGCTGCCTTCACCGCCTACACGGGCAAAGACCACTGGCAGGTTTTGCTCCAGGCGCGGGCGATCGAAAACACCTGCTACGTGATTGCGCCCGCCCAGACAGGCAAGCACAATGCGCGGCGACAGTCTCACGGACACGCGGCAATTATCGACCCGTGGGGGCTGATTTTGGCAGAAGTAGAAGAGAAACCCGGCGTGGCGATCGCCTCGATTGAACCCTCTCGGCTAGCGCAAGTGCGGCGGCAGATGCCGTCTTTGCAGCACCGGGTGTTTATCTAGGATGAACATTTGCGGCTAACGTGCCAGACCGATGCTAGCGCTACTGCTATAGAACTTCTTTATGTTTGTTGGTGAAAAAATCCAGGGTTTAGTTCTGCTAATTGTCTACTTTGGTAAGTTTTATCGAAGCTTGTGAGTCTCCAGGATTCGTAATTGTCTGGAGATCTTGAAGAAAGTCGGCGGGCGATCGCTGTTTTCCGCAGGAACACTCACGGTAAAGTAAACAGGACGAGTCTTTGTCAAGTGAATGCTGAGTCCGGCTAGTTTGTTCCATTCGTTCGATTTAGACGTTTCTAACCTGTGGCTGAATTCCGTCGCTCCCAATGCTTTCTCGCTGCTTGCCGAGTCTGGCTCCGCAGAAGAAGCGACGTTCGTTCTAGGCGGTGTTTTGCTCAGCCTGATTGTGGTTTATCTGGCGGCTAAAGCAGGCGGCGAACTCTGCGTCCGTGTGGGGTTGCCCCCAGTGCTGGGAGAGCTAATTGGCGGCGTAGTGGTCGGGGTGTCGGCCCTCCACCTGCTGGTGTTTCCCGAAAGCGGATTCCAGGAGTCTGGCTCTTTGGTGATGCGCCTGATGGAGGCTACAAGCGGTGTCAGCCCAGAATCCGCCAGCGGCATTTTCCAGGCAGAGAGTGAGGTCATCTCCGTGCTGGCAGAGGTAGGAGTCATCATCCTGCTGTTTGAAATTGGGCTAGAGTCCGATTTGAAGGAACTCATCCGCGTCGGCCCCCAGGCGGCAGTCGTCGCCGTGATTGGGGTCGTGGTTCCCTTTGCCGCAGGTACAGCCGGACTCATGCTGCTGTTTGGGGTGCCGACGGTGCCCGCCATTTTTGCCGGAGCCGCGCTAACCGCAACCAGCATTGGCATCACGGCTAAAGTGTTGGCAGAAATCCAGAAGCTCAGTTCGCCCGAAGGTCAAATCATTATCGGCGCGGCGGTGCTGGACGATGTGCTGGGCATTATCGTGCTGGCAGTGGTAGCCAGCCTGGCCAAGACGGGCGAAGTCCAAATCGGCAACGTGATTTACCTAGTGGTCAGCGCGGCGGTGTTCCTCATCGGCTCCATCTTTTTGGGACGATTGCTCAGCCCCTTCTTTGTAGCGTTGGTAGATCGGCTGAAAACGCGGGGGCAATTGCTGATTGCCTCGCTGATTTTTGCTTTCGGACTCGCCTATATCGGTGCAGCCATTCAGCTAGAAGGAATTTTGGGTGCGTTTGCGGCGGGGCTGGTTCTGGCAGAAACCGAAAAGCGGGAAGAGCTAGAAGAGCAGATTATTCCCATCGCCGATATGCTCGTGCCCATTTTCTTTGTGGTGGTGGGAGCGCGTACCGATGTCAGCGTGCTGAACCCCTTTAACCCGGAAAACCGTGAAGGGCTGATTATCGCGATTTTCTTGCTGGCGGTGGCGTTTTTGGGCAAGCTGGTGACGGGTCTGGGCGTGTTTGGCAAGCCAGGGATTAATCGACTGGCGATCGGCGTGGGCATGGTGCCTCGCGGCGAGGTCGGTCTGGTGTTTGTGGGCGTGGGTTCCGCGACGGGCGTGCTATCGAAGTCGCTGGAGGCTGCCATTATCGTGATGGTGATTGGCACGACCTTTATTGCGCCCGCTCTTCTGCGGATTGTCTTTAAGGAGCCAGACTCTCCCTCTGAGGGGACGGCGATCGCCCCTGAAGCCGCCGATGCCAGCGCCGTATCTGCCGAGTAGCTACAAACCCTACAGTTTCTCGCAGTCCCCGGTTTTTCTCGTTGTAGGGAACCGGGGCTTTGCTTTATTCGTCTACGTAGGGTTGATGACTATCGCTGAAGCTTGGAGCCTAGAAAAATCGTGATGAAACAACGACTAACCGCAGCGCTGATGTCCTTCATGCTGGCAGGTTGCGGGCTTGCGGGCGAGGTCGGAACTAATCCTGAAGCGCCGCCGATGGCTCCTGCACCCCGTGTGGGCGAGTTTTCCCTTGCAGAAAATAACCTCTACGGCTGTGGGATGGCGCTCTGGAAGGCAGACCGCACATCCCGCGAGCAATACGTCTTTTTCAACGGCATCGAAGACGGGTCGATGCGGATGCTGATTGACGGCAATTTGGTGGAGTTTCGCCGGGTCGATGGCAGCGGGCGGGACTTTTATGGACAAAAAACGACCCAGGTGTTTCGCAGCGCTGACGGAACCATCACGGCAACCGTCACCGTGACGCTGGGCGCAGAAGGCGAAATTGAAAGCGTGGCGATCGCCAACGGCACGATTCGGGTCGAGCGGGATGAGGCGACGGTCGAGATCCCGGTCGTGGGCGATGCCGGGTGTTAAGTTAATTTACTCATTGGGCTGCCCCAACCCAACACCTTTTCAAAAGCTCCCTGCATCAGTTTCTAGCGGGACTGCTCAACATTAAAACCGATACCGGAGCAGTCCTTGGATAGTTTGCTGAATCGAGTCAGGACTGGAACCACCCTGTAACCGAGCGCTGTTTGTCAGGCTGTAGCTCAAGTCAAGCTGGGTACTTTCAGAAAAAGTGATTGTGCAGCGCGATCGCACTACATAGCTGCGATCGCTAGTCTCATCATATTGCTGTCGGCCCAGAGCGGCAGAGATTTGGCACTCTAGCGGGTCAAAGATGCGTCCTTGCCAGCCAACCTCGCCCAGATA
The DNA here is from genome assembly GCF_015272455.1 of Thermoleptolyngbya sp. C42_A2020_037. Classification (NCBI taxonomy): domain Bacteria; kingdom Bacillati; phylum Cyanobacteriota; class Cyanophyceae; order Oculatellales; family Oculatellaceae; genus Thermoleptolyngbya; species Thermoleptolyngbya sp. C42_A2020_037. The sequence goes on along the minus strand of NZ_JACYLP010000009.1, from coordinate 26,236 downwards.
CAGAAAATAGTCGGGCGGCGCAAAGTAGCCGTTGTTGAAGTCATCGGCATAGCTCCAATACAGCAACGTCCCTGCAAGATAGAAATCGCCTAGCTCCTGCCGAAGGTATAGCAACGCTTGATTTTCTGTATTGCCGTCGCTGTACAAGCCCAGTGTGTAAGACAGAAATAGGCTTGTGTCTCCGCCAATTTCCCAATACAGCGTTGGCTCAACGCGAAAAGCCGTAATTTGATTTTCAAGGGCTTGTACATTTTCTTTGTAAGCCCCGTAGCGCAAGTTAGCTCCCAGGCTAAGATCGGGAGACACTGCCACGTTGAGCGCTGAATTAAAGCGAAAGATGGGGTCTTCTCGGCTAAATAGATCAGCGCCGATAAAAGCCTGGAGGCTGTAGGGTGCAAAGCGTGTCTCAACTCCCAAATCTAGCCAATAGTTTTGAAGGGGTTCAAATCCAGACTGCTCAAAGTTGGTGAAACCAAGCCGAACGGTTGGAATGAGGTTGCTCCCAGAGACAGGAAACCGTATAGTCTGCTGTACAAACTGGGACTCTTCGCCATTACTGGTAAATCGCCAGCGAAACTCGGTGTCAGCTCGAATGGTGCGGATCTCGCGGGCGATTGCCAGTGCTTCTGGATGCTGCAAATCGATAAGTGGTTGCAGTGTATCAAGAGCCTCAGAGATTCGCCCGGTAAACTGATAAGCCTTAGCCAAGCCAATCCTTGCCTCTACAGAATCGGGCAATCGCTCCAAAATATACTGATAGCGGGCGATCGCCTCTTGGCTCCGCCCGTCCCAAAGTCTCACCTGCGCCTGCCCAAGTTGGGCTGATAAATTTTCAGGCTGGCGCTGCAACACGGCTCCGTAGGCCGCAAAAGCCTCAAAATATTGACCAGACCAGCTTAAAACCTCAGCTAACCTCAACTGTGCCGCTAGGTTTTCTGGATCTTGCTCAACAATCTGGCGATAAAGCTGGATGGCTCGCTCGTAGTCTTTTGACCAACTAGTAACCTCCGCCCGCTGTATCTGGAGGTCTACTCGATCCGGATACTCCGCAACGAGCTGATCCAACAGGTGCAGGCTAAGGTCGTACTGCTGGATATAAGAATATAGGGTAGAGAGCCTAATGCGGGCCGTGTAATTCTGCGGCGATCGCGCCAAAACAGACTCATAGAGGGCGATCGCGCCATTTAGATCGCCTTGAGCCTCTAACTCTGCTGCCATCTGCAACTGCTGGTCAATCAGTTGCGCCTGTGTATCAGAAGAACCTAATGATTCGGCTGGTTCTATCACCAGGCTTGGAGATAAATCTTGGGCAACCAACAATCCTAGAGAAATGGATTGAGACTCTTGAGCCGAAACCGACAAAGCCAATACGCCTAAACCAGCACCAGTTAACAGAACACTAAACAAGACATCTCTGACAAACATGCTTCTGAACTAGATGCTTCCAGCACCTATCGCAAAAAATTTCCAAACATCGACCTAGGAAGCGGCGCATTCCTAGCTATTACCTCCACCCCATCACTTATCCGCAGCCCAACGGCAAACAGCACAAGCAGCGCTGAGAGGGCGATCGCCAACTTCTGCGGCAAGTACCAAGGCAACTTCTTAGCATGGTTCGCATTTTCACGAACATGAAGCCACACAATCGCTAGCGCTAGCCCAATGTAGATTCCTGCATTCAGCAAGGTTAAAAAATAGTAGCCCTTTGCATGAATCGCACTATCCACCGCAATTACTGTAAGCCCTGCAACCACAGCTATCATCAAATAAGGAATCAGTACTTTGAAGGGCAGCGGCTTCGGCGCATTTGCCCCCTTGGGCGTAACGCGAAATGGCAGATCTTTCTGCAAAATCCAGCTTACAGTTGCGTTGAATACGCCCGCCAAAATCCAGGGCCAGCGCGCAAACTGAAATAGTAACATCTCCCAACTAACAATCTTTGCGTTGTGTGGGCGCAAGCAGCCCCGCGTCGCAACCCACGCCACAGGCAGCAAACATGCCAAGGACAGCACTGCAGACCTTGCTACAAACTCTAGCCACCTCACCTGAACCCAAGGCATATCAAAAATCAGCGCAATCGGCGGCATCAGCACACCCGCCAAAATCGTCAACCCAAAAATCGGATACCAAAACCGGGCAAAGAGAAACTGAAACTTGAGGCGGGGCGTCAACCCTCGCCAATAGCGAGGCGTGATAGCCAGCAAAACCATCATCAAACTGCGTGACCACTGATATTCCTGCACCAAAAAATCGGCAAAGCAGCCGGGACCATCTCCATGCGCTTCTGCATCAAAAGCAAACACCCCCTTCCAGCCGTAGGAATTCATCATCAATGTTGTAGTGTGATCCTCGGCTAGCTCGGGCCCCAATCCGCCAATCTGCTTCAGTGCCGCAGTCCGCACTGCGTAGTGACTACCAATACAAAGCGGTGCCCAGCCGTTGTTGTAGCCCGCCTGTAAGGAGCCATGCAGGGTGGCCTCTGCAAATAGACGTGCGTTCACGACCCAACTCTCATGAGCATTAGCATCGCAAATACTGGGTGCTGCGACGTAGCCAACTTTTGGATCAACGAACGGGCGCAACATCGCCCCCAGATAGCCTGGTTCTGGAACATGATCGGCATCGAGTTGAGCAACAAAATCGTACCTCTCATATCCATACTGGTCGTAGAAGTAGGCTAGGTTGCCCTCCTTGCATTTTGTGCGGCGAGGCCATTTGGGCTGATGATATTCTGGGACACCCTTGCGAGTTGAGATTCTGACTCGATGCTGACGACACCAAGCAATCGTTTCGGGCTGGGGATCTTCATCTGCAAGCCATGTGTCATGAGGATGAGACTGGCTGAGCATTGCTTCAAGAGTTTTGCGAACTATCGCCCATGGCTCTGAAGGAGCCTTCGTAACTACCATCGCCACACGCCAAGTGGAAGGCAAGGCGATTTTTGGATTCGGCCGCTTCATCTGTGCGACAAAAAAAAAGTAATAGCCTGGAAGGAAGGTATTCCAAGCTATCAGCAAGCTTGTGATCACAGTTCCTGATACGCTAATGCGATTTTCGGACTGAAGCCACCAAGCCCAAAACCAAACCAAAGCGATCGCCCAAACCCCTACTAGACCCAGAAAAATCACTTTGTCTCGCCGAGATAATACGTCCACCAGCAAAACTTTTGATTCTGAAACAAGCAGAGAAATAGCACGGGATTTTGTCTGTAATCTAATCGTCATAAACGCACCCAGATAACAAGCTTAGTAGCTATATCAAAAAACAGAATCCTTGAAATAAAGGAGGCCTTAGTGGTGCAGAAAACTTTTCTGAGTCTCATGATGGGCAGCCTAGACAGTCAAAATAAGCGGCTGAAACCGTTGCCTCTGTTCGATTTCCAGAGAAATCCTAAATCTGTTGTCTCGACAAGAATCCTTGATTTAAGAGAGTTTCAGGAGTTTTCTGCAGCACCAAGGAAGGGAGACTTAAAGGGCACATCTCAGTTCTGCAAGTTTGCCCTCATCCCCCAGCCCCTTCTCCCAAAGAAGAGGAGCCGAATTGGAAGTCCCTCTCCCGCTTTGGGAGAGGGATTTAGGGTGAGGGCTACAAAAGTGGGATACACCCGGCTTAAAAAGGGAGATAAGGCTAGCTTGATAAAGTACACAGACAAACCCCAAACAGGAATCAGAGAATTCGTGGAAGAACCTGGTACCGCATTAATACCAGACACGCGAAAAGTATTGTTCTTTAACAGAGAGAATAAGCCAAAAATTTATGCACTCTTGTTAAAAAGGGCACTTTATATAAAGTTTTTATAAATTTTCTTCTTTTATATGCTTCCACAACCCCAATTTCTTCATGAAGTTTGCGACGATTACCGTGAATCTACTGAGTCTAGTCTGACGTAACAGTTCTTGTTGCATCCCACAAAGAACATCAAGGGAAGGTAAAGGTAGAAGTTTCGGTTTATGGTTAGGACTCAAAAAGGCATGGGTGTAGATAGTACGAACGAGCTGATTGGATTTAGTAATACAAATGACTTACTTGTCATTCAAGATATGCCACTCCCGGAGGGCGGAGCTGATACGAGCCTTGTTCTTGGTTCAGAGCATCAACTTTCTGATGGATTAGTAGAGCTAGCGCCAGAAGTTGCTTCCCAAAATTCCAAAGATATTCCCCATCTCACATTTACCCCGAATGGGCAGCCTGATGAAAAAATCGTGCTGGTAGGTATTGACTGGGGCTATGAAACTGGGGCGATCGCAACTAAACAGAGCTATGGGCTGAATCTTAAGCAGGGCTTCAATCCTTACATTGTTGGAAAGCAAGTCGGTGATCCTGTTTATCGGAGACAACTGGCAACGATGAAAGCCGGTTTTTTCCGATACCACCATGCAGATCAGATGAAAGATGCGTGGACGAATGTGAATGGCTGGGTCATTTCTCCTGACAATGCAGACTACCGCTGGGATCGCGACAAAATTGCTTTAGCAATGGATATACCCTTCGACGGAAATCCAATGCTGAAGATAAATATTGCAAACTGGCCAAAATTTTTAGCGATAGAGGGCGATCGCCCCCTGTCATTGCCTGATGTGCCGGAGGAATTGTTGGTTTCAGTAGGTCGGCTACGTCCTGAGATGATTGACGCCTATGCGGAGTTTTGTGCTGATTTAGTTCGGATTATTAATCTCGAACAAAAGCGCGGCGTTGTTTACTGGGAAGTACTAAATGAAATGGATCAAATTTACAGTTCACCAGAAGCAATGCGTCAGCTAGCTGAGATTTATGTCCGTGCTGCCACTGCAATGAAAGCAGTTGACCCAACGATCAAAGTAGGTGGGCCTAGCTTTACCTGGCCAGATCGACTAAACCTGGTGATCCCATTTATTGAAGTTGCCTATCCTCACCTGGATTTTGTGTCCTATCACTCTTATACAAGTGGGAGACTCGAAGACTCAAATGCCTCTACTTGGGACAGCGCCAATACTCTCGGCAGCCGCACTGCTACAATCCGATGGGTTTTGCAAAAATATGGCGATCGCCCGATTGAAACATTTCACAACGAGTTTAATTTAAGCTATAGACCACCTGATCCCAGAATGCACAATATTGTTGGAGCCGTTTATGACGCTCTGGCACTTGCATCAATTACTCGTTCAGGCGCAACAGGAGCACTAGCCTGGGCTGAGGCAGATGGCTGGTATGGCAAGCTAAGCCCGTTTGGTGAGTGGGAGCGCCGTCCGTCGTCTTACGTTTTTCAGCTTTACAATGATCTACTGTTAGGCAATGTAGTTGCTGCATCTTCAACTGATGAGCGAGCGGTTAGCGTCTATGCTACTAATGCTGAAGCTTGGGACGCATTTTCTCTGGTTAATCGATCGATGCAAGACCAGACTATACAGCTCTTTTTCCAAGGTTGGGAGTTCCCTTACAATCCTGATTTACCCGTTAGGGTTTATCAGATTAGTGAGTCAGGCCTTAGTTGGGGAACCGTGTCTTTTGGAGCGATTTCTAGCCAGCCATTTACTCTGCCCGTTAACACAATTACAGTCTTTGAAGTGTCATAGATCTAGAAATAGGAATACAATAATACATGACCCGACTCATAGAGGCTTTTTTGCTAGGTATTGTTGGGGCTTTCCTATTTATTAAGCTGGCCAACACAGTCCAAGTTATGCATCGACACAGTATTGCATTCGGTGTGTACGATCCGCACCAAGCATTTCAGCATCCGGAAGTGTTGATCGAACATCACTTTGTTCCCTGGCGATTAGATAATACAAGAGAGCTAGACGAAGCCTTGCAATCAGCGAAACATAATCATCGCCTGCCGATGATTACACTAGAACCGTGGCCTTGGAACTGGAATGGCATGACAAATGAAACACTGTTCCAAGACATTTTATCTGGCAAGTATGACAGAACTATTGAGCGAATTTTGAATGTGCTGAAGCAGCAATCACCTCAAAAGGTGCTGTTTCGATGGGCGCATGAAATGGAAATAGTAGGTCAGTATCCCTGGTCAAAAGAAGACAGCAATAATTATGTCCGAGTTTATCATTATGTGGCTGACTATGCACGTCGGCTTGGTATAAGCAATGTTTTTTGGATATGGTCTCCTGCTGGAAATCGCTCTGCTCGATCATACTATCCGGGTTCAGATTATGTAGATTTTGTTGGAATTTCTATCTATGCTACGAAGGAGTGGAATACTCAAGATCCAAGCAAGATCCATTCTTTTTCTAAGCTGATTTCTGAGAAATATTGGATTGCCAATCATTTTAATAAGCCGATGATCATTAGTGAGGTAGGCGTGGCTGGATCTGAAAATGAAATCGATTGGTGGATTACGGATGCTGTCAATAGTCTCGTCCGATATCCAAAAGTAAAGGCTTGGGTTTACTTCAATCAAGTTCAGCCTAATATTGTCCCGCTTCCTATTGGTTTTCCTAATTGGGAGCTATCCCAGCAACAGATCCATTTGCTCACTAGCCAGTGGCAAGCTTATAATAAAGGTCGTTTAGGGCAGGATAACATTCAAGCTTTTATGATGAGTCAGGGAGAATTGCGGCCCTAGCTACTCTTTTCTTTAAGGACTGCTTAGTCACAGGCGATCGCCCTTCTCCGCATCAAACCAGTGCAAATGCTCCGGCGGCAGCGCCAGCGTCATCTCGTCTGCGTTCCACACGGCATCCATCGGCAGCAGGGCCCGCAGCGTGCGATCGTTTGCGCCAGGAATGCGGACGCTGACTAGATTGTTCATGCCCAGGTGTTCGGTGAGAAATACGTGACCCTGGATAGAGTTTGGATCATCCGTCTGCGCCAGCCGCACCTGCTCTGGACGAATGCCGAGGGTGACAGTGGACAGGGACTTGAGGCGATCGGGCAAGGGAATTTTGAATTCATTGAGCAGGGCAAAGCCGTTCGCGCAGGTCAGGTCGAATAGATTCATTTGGGGGCTGCCAACGAAGCCTGCGACGAAGCGATTGGCAGGATGGCTGTAGATTTCCGCAGGCGGCGCAAGCTGCTGGAGTTCGCCGTTGTTCAGCACAGCAACCTTAGTCGAAAGGGTCATCGCCTCGGTCTGGTCGTGGGTGACGTAGACGACCGGAGCCTGCTGCGCCGCAAAAAGCTGCTTCAGGTCTGCCCGCACCTGCTCTCGCAGCAGCGCATCCAGGTTGCTGAGCGGCTCATCCAGCAAAAACACCTCCGGCTGCCGAACGAGGGCCCGACCCAGGGCAACCCGCTGCCGCTGGCCGCCCGAAAGCTGACCGGGCTTGCGGTCTAGCAAGTTGCCCAGCCCCAGCACCTCGGACGCCGACGCGACCCGCTGCCGAATTTCTTCCGGTGGCACCCGCCGCAGCTTAAGCCCCGACGCGATGTTGTCAAACACCGACAGGTGTGGATAAAGCGCGTAGCTCTGGAAGACCATTGCAATGTTGCGATCGCCCGGTGGGATGTTGGTGACAGGGCGATCGCCAATCAGCACTTCACCTCGCGTCGGCTGCTCCAGCCCCGCAATCATCCGCAAAATTGTAGACTTGCCGCACCCCGACGGCCCCAGCAGCGTCAGAAACTCACCGTCTCCCACTGCTAGGCTCAAATCTTTCACGGGCACCACGCTGGCGCTGAAGGTCTTGTTTAGATGTTGCAGTTGGAGTTTAGACATGGGAGTTAGGGATCAGGTGCCAGGGGTCAGGGGTCAGGGTTTAAATGCTGAAGGTTGTGTTTCGCTAAATAGCGTCAATCTTTTCTCAGGGTTGGGTGAAGGTTTATCTGGGGGCAATGTTTTGCCACAATTCAGCGGATATGAATCTCGATAGATGACCGATGTTTGTCGTTGCTATGACCATCTCTGAGCTCATAAAAGTCATTGCTTGAGCGACTAGAATCATGTCGCCATCGATCGTTTTGTCGCCTGCGGTTGGTTGTCCTTGTTGACGAGCTTGCGCCCAAAGTTGAGCTGCTTGGCGCATCGCAATGGTTGTAATGGGCAAATACTCAAGAAACTTGGCTAAATCATCTAAACGAGCGATTCCTTTATGTTTATTGGCTCGCAATAGTTCGCGTCGAACCTCATAATCTGCAATTTCTGGAATAACAATCTGACTGCCTGATGTGATGTGCAATTGAAGCCATTGAGTACAAGCCGTGCTTTCCGCGGAAAGCTTCGGATTGGTCACTAAACCCAATGGCCCGGTGTCTAACACGATGACTCGGCTCACCAGGTAATTCCCTTTAATTCAGGTGGAAAGAGTCTGCGATCGGATAATCGATCATTGTCCAACGTTTCAACCAAATATTGTCCTGTTTCCTGCTGCTCTTCTGAATCCTCGTCATCAATCCAAGACTGGAGCAATTGAACGGCCTCGGCTTGCCGCTGCTTCAACAAAATGGATTTCGTTAAAAGCTGTAATGCTAATGCCTCAATTGAAAGCCCTTTCTGATTGGCTTCTTGTACAAGGTATTGCTCTAATTCTGGTGATAGATTAAGAGTTAACGTCATGAGTCTAATGGCGACATATTTTACATTTTAATTGCTGGGAATTCGTTGTCTTGTTCTTGTCTCTAAAACAATTGTCTTGACTAACCTTTGACTGCGCCGGAGGTGAGGCCCTGGACGATGCGGCGCTGGAAGAGAAGCACCAGCACGATCAGCGGCAGGGTGCCGACGACGGTGGCGGCGGCGAGGGGGCCGTAGGGCACTTCAAAGATGCTGGTGCCGCCGATTTGGGCGGCGGCGACGGGGACGGTTTTCATCGACTCGCGGGTGATGAAGGTGAGCGCAAAGATGAACTCGTTCCAGGCGAAGATGAATGCCAGAATGCCCGTGGTGACGAGGGCGGGAGCGGTGAGCGGCAGGAGAATTTGGGTGAGCATTTGCCCCGTATTGTAGCCATCGACCTTGGCGGAGTCTTCCAGGTCGCGGGGAAGCTGCTGAAAGAAGCTCCGCATCACCAAAATCGTCAGGGGCAGGTTGATCGCAGTGTAGGGAATGATCAGCGCCAGGTAGTTGTTGCCCAGGCCGGCGGCCCGCACCAGCTCCAGCAGTCCCAGAAACAGCAGGATATAGGGAAACAGCGTGACGATCAGAATCAGCGACAGCAGCACATTTTCACCGGGGAGCTTCAGCCGGGCCAGGGCGTAGGCGGCGGGTGTGCCGATGACCAAACACAGCACCGTGGAAATCACTGCCACGACGAAGCTATTCAGCATGTAGGTGAGGAACGGGCGGCGGCTGAACAGTTCTGTATAGTGCTGGAGCGTAAAGCGGGTGGGAAAGTAGACATTCGGCACGGCGGAAATGTCGGCGTTGGTCTTGATCGAAGTCAACACCTGCCACAAAATCGGTGCGAGGCTGAGGACGACGACGAGGGCGATCGCCCCCACCCTGCCCACCTGCCGCCATGAAATCGGGGTGCGCTGCGGTTCCGTCAAACCAGGCTGGGTCGTCATCGCGTTTCTCCGGTAGCGCTGCGGGCTTTGGCAAGGAGGATAGTGGCGATCGCCACCACTGCCACCAGCAGCAAAAATGTCACCACCACCAGCGCCGCGCCATAGCCAAAGTCGAGATAGCGCATCACGGTGGCATAGATATAGACAGACACGGTTTCCGTTGCGCCCGCCGGGCCACCGCCCGTCATCACCTGCACCAGGTCAAAAATGCCAAAGGCCTGGGCAAAGCGAAACAGCGACGCAATCACGATCTGCGGCATTAGCAGCGGCAGGGTGATTTGGCGGAAGCTCTGCCAGCGGGTGGCCCCGTCCATCGCATGGGCTTCGTACAGGTCTTGCGGGATGGACTGCAACCCCGCCAGCAGCAAAATCGCCACAAAAGAGGTCGTCTTCCACACGTCCGCCGCGATCAGCGCCAGCATCGCCAGCGTCGGGTCGCCCAGCCAGTTCACGCCCGATCGCAAAATGCCCAGCCGCATCAGGATGTCATTCCACACGCCGTATTGATCGTTGAAAATCCACACCCAGCCCAGCGCGATCAGCGCCGTCGGCAGCGCCCAGGGCAAAATGGCGATCGTCCGCACCCAGCCCCGCCCGCGAAACGCCTGATTTAGCACCAGCGCCATGCCCATGCCCAAAATTAGCTCCAGCGTCAGCGAGGACAGGGTGAACACTGTCGTATTCCCCAGGCTTTGCCAAAAGCGCCCATCGGTTGTCATCCGCCCCAGGTTCTCGAATCCCGAAAACACCGGCTGTAGTTCCGTCCCCAGGTTTTGGGTAAACAGCCCCAACCAAAACGCCCGCAGAATCGGATAGGCATACACCACCGCCAGCAGCAGCAGCGCCGGAGCCACTAGCAGCCAACCCGTGCGGCGATTCCCGTAGGGATCGCTTCGCGAATCGCGTTGTTGGAGGGTGGATTGGGTCATGGGGGGTTGTAGATTTTGGATTTTGGGGTTTGGGTTTTGGATGTGCGAAAGGGCGATGGCAGCTTTTGCCCTATCTGTGCTTTTCTCGGTCTCTGGGTTTTCTGAGTTACGTTCCTAACAGTCGTCGAGTCTCTGCTGCGGCTGCCTGCATCGCGTCTTCGGGCGAGCTACGGCCGGTGATGGCGGCGCTGAGGTAGCGCTGGAGGATGTCGGAGGCTTGGGCATATTGGCCGATGGGGGGGCGCAGCACGGTGGCATCGAGAACGGGCAGCAGGGCGGGATAATGGCTGAATTTTTCGACGATGGCGGGGTCGGTGAAGAGCGATCGCCTTGTGGGCACGTAGCTGCTTTCCAGGATGAACTGGCGCTGGGCGTCGGTGCTGGTGAAAAACTCGATGACGCGCCACGCTTCATCGGGATGGCGGCTGGTCTTGGCAATGCCAAAGCCCCAACCGCCCTGGCACGCGCCGCTATTAAAGCCAGGGGCATGAACCATTGGCTTGATGCCAAATTTGCCGCGAATGACGGAATCTTCGGTATTGCTGAGGGCCCAGGCGTAGGGCCAGCTTCGCATAAAGACGGTGTTGCCGCTTTGGAACAGGCGTAGGGCTTCGTTTTCTTGGTAAGTCGTCACGCCGGGGGGCGAAATTCCCTCATCGATGGTGCGCTTGAGGAATTCCGCAGCGGCGATCGCCCCTGAAGAATCCAGCCCCACGTCTCGCGTCTCCGGATTCACCCAAAACGCACCGAAGCCCTCCAAAATTTCCACAAACATCGCAGCCAGCCCTTCATACTGCCGCCCCTGCCAGACGTAGCCCCAGTCCGCCAATCCGGCCTGCTTGGCGGCGCGGGAAATGTCCAGCAGTTCGTCGAAGGTGTCTGGTGGCTGTGCGCCAAGCTGCTCCAGGATGTCCGTGCGATAGTAGAGCATTCCAGCGTCGGAGCGCAGGGGAATGCGGTATAGCCCGTCGCGATAGCGGCCGCCGTCTATGTCGGTGGTCAGAAAATCACTCAGGTCGCTTTGGGCAGCGCGATCGCTCAGATCTAGCAGCCAGCCCGCTGCTGCAAACTTCGGTACCCAGACGATATCCATGTACACCAGGTCGTAGGGCGAGTCGCCCAGCAAAAACGACGAAGTGTAGAGGTCTTCGACCAGATTAGTGGCGTTGGGGCCTTCGATCACATCCAGCTTGATGTCGGGATTTTGCGCCTCAAATTCTTGAATAAGCGAGGCCCACTGCGTGCCCTCTAGCGCCTGAATCAGCACCGAAACATGGGTCGGCTGCTGCGTCAGCCCCATTCGTCCAACTGCCAGAAGGCTGATACAGAGCGCGATCGCCAGCCCGAACCAGCGCCAGTTTAGCCGTCTTCTGCCAGACCCCAGGGGCGATCGCCAAAACCCATCCATCCTGCTGCCCACCCGTCACAAAATTGCCACCCTGCGAGAAAAGTCAGGGCTGTATTCGTTCCCTTTCAAGAAACCACAGGATCGGGGCGATCGCCCGCCAAAGGCTCAGATTTGCAACGAAACTTAAAGCGATCGCCAGCAAGGGTTCAAAGCGCGATCGCCACTTTTACTAATTTCGATAAAAATATTAGCCCCAAATATTAGCCCCAAATATTAGCCACAAATACTAGTCCCAAATATTAGCCCCACTCAGTCTAGATAGGTCGCATTTCTAGAATCATTCAGTTGGACTTTTCTGACCCCAACTTCAGTTGCACGTCGCGCCCTGATTATCCTTCTAAGCTTTGGTCAAAAAGGGAGACTCGTATATCCTATCAATCTCGAAATCTATACTAGTAGCTCCGTTTTCCCAAACAAGCTTGTGAATTTTAATGTCTGCATGAGCAAACCAATCCTCATCCACCAAAGGAATGGGAACATCTACTGGAACAATTCTATATCCCTCTTTTTGGGCAAAATATCTCTTTCCCTTCTCAAGTTGAGAAGGATAGCCTTGAGAAGGCTTTAACTTTAAGATGCTATTGACTTCACAGGACATTCCCATAATTTTTTTCTTCAAGCTATTATTTCAGGACTTATGCACCTGCGATAAATTTTCTGGGTTTTGGAGGATTTCTCGCGGACACAGCCAGCGAGAAATCCTCCAGATGCGTAAGTCCTATGGTTACAGAAAGACTTTGTATTGACCAGGATGCCAGCTAACAGTCGCGTGCAGACTGCTTAAAGATCCTTCGATAATTATCAGGACGCTGCTGGTCAGAGACGGCGTCGAACCGAGACGGGATGCTGGAGGCGGGTGCCAGCATGTTTTTATCCAAGCCCTATGTCGTAAACGACTTGCTGCAATGCGCCTATGACATCACCCATCCCTGAATAAGCCTTAAGAGGTGGGCGATCGCCTTGAAAATTAGGGATAATTAGGTTAACCATAGGTTAAGAACTCGTTAAGCCCTCAAGGAGGCATTCATGGCTGATTACTCTAATTTCTTCGCGCCGCGCAGCCGCTACTATGGCCCGGTCAAACCCGAAAACCTGGTGTTCAACGCCAACCTGCAAGAGTTTTCTCACCGAGTCAGCCTGCTGTGCGGTCTGGAAACCAACGGCAAGCTCTCTCCTGAAGAAACCTACCAGGAGATTAAAGCGCTCTGGAAGCAGCTCAAACAGTCTAAGAAAGCGCTGGGCATTGGGCAGGCTCCGAGTGCTGCCGAAGACGATCACTGACTGGGCATTCCAGTCTTTCAAGAGTCCCAAACAACAGTTCAAATGGGGAGTTCAGACCGCTGGACTCCCTTTCTGCTTTCTAGTCTGGAGGCGAGGGATGCGGAACCAATTAATCAACCCCCAAATACTCGTTCACATCCTCTAGCAGGCGCGTCAGTTCTGCTTCGGTCGTTAGCCGGATGCGGTCGTCGCGCACCGTCACCAGCACCTTCGCCGCAAAGGGGCTGGGCCAGATGTTGGGGTTGCAGAAAATTTCTAGAAACACCTCGCCCGTATGCTGATATTCCATCGGCGGTTTCGGGCTGGGGCGGCCGCCAGTGCCGCTAGACGATACAGCTTTCAGGTGTTCCATCAGGAGGGCGATCGCCCCCTTTAGCTCTTGCGCGGCTGCTGGCGAAAAGCTAAACGACACCGACCCTTCCACCAAATTTAATCTCAGTTGCGTCATCAAAAGCCCCACTTGCGTTTCACGCCTACATCTAGATGCAGAATATGCCGTCGGTTGCCCGCATAGATGCCCAGTCCGCCTGGCCACCAGCCCACCAGCATTTTCGCCAGATCTGCCCCCATATAGCCCTGCACGACAATATCCACCGCCCCCCCGCCGAGGTGCTGGCTGCGCCGCGCTCCGCCTGCTTTGGAGTTGAATGGCTCTGGACGATACCAAGAGGTAATCCGGAAGGGCTTGCCGATTTGCTGGCGGGCTTTTTCAAGCTGCGTCGCCAGTCTTACCATATTCTCTACATGCTCAGCCGTTTGGGGCAGTCGCGTGCAGTTGTGGGTCGCCTCGCCCCAGGTAAAGGAACCATTGGGAATAATCGGCTGGTCAGAATAGACTGTACCCCGATTTCCAACTAGCTTGATCTCCTTGCCAGAGAAGGTTTTGGGTGCGGCTGCCGGAGCCGCCGCAGCGGTCGCCATTGCCACCGCCGGAGCCGCCGCCGGAATCGGATACACTACTTTGTCATCAAATTTTACCTGGGCCTCTTGGTCCGACACATGCCACAGGCTGATACCGCGAATGTATTGCTCTGGATTGTTGATGGCAAAGCGAATATGCCCCTTGAGCGGGCCGCTGGAATCGGCATAGGCGTAGGAATGCAGGTCAAAGGTCATACCTTTTGGGACTTTGAAGATTTCTTCTTCGGTGAGTTCTGCAACGGGCACGGGGCGGCGCTTGATGACCGTGTCTTGGGTGATTTCTAAAATCTGCGCGGCGGTTTGCTCTTCGATGGGATACACCACTTCGCCGTCCGATAGCACCTCTGCAAAGCGGTTATAGATATACCAGGTGTTGAATCCGCCGAGGTTGCCTTCCTTGAGCGCAAACTTGATGTGTTCGTCAAAATCTCCCGCTGAGTCGGCATAGGCGTAGGACTGAATTTCATACTCAGTGCCTGCGTCTACTTTGAATTGCTCGTTTTGCGGCAGATGACCGACATAGACGGGACGACGCTTTAAGACAGCACGGCTGTCGGTGATCTTGATGATTTGCTTCGTCATTGGAAGATCCTTGGATAGATGCGAGGGGCTAGATGCAACTGGCTAGACGCGACGAGTCAATCACGACCTGAATCACGACCTGAATCACGACCTGGATCACGCCTGGCTAGATGCAAGAGTAAAAGCCGTCCTGGCAGGGATTAACCCTATGCAGAGAGTCCAGTAACCCGGTTTAGAAGACTGATAGCAAGACAAGAATCGTTGCTCTGTTGAGGGTTGGAGGGCAACTTGGCGCAAAGCCTGACAACCAGAGGGCTTGGGTTTGTAGTCAGAGTTTTCATCTGGTTACAAGATTGCCCTCATAATAGCAATCAGCAGGTGGTCAGCGGGCGATCGCCCCTTGCCAGAGCGTTACGTTTCTCGAAGCGCCTCAACGTCCGAAGTGAGCCAAAGCACGCTAGTACTTCTGCCTAATTTCTGTCTACCGTACCGCCTATGACTCGCCAAGACCATCGCGCCACCGTGCGCCGCGTACTGCTGATCACGCTGGGACTAAATCTGCTGGTGATGGCGCTAAAGGCGACTGTGGGATTTTTAACGGGTTCCCTCAGCCTGCTGGCCGATGCGCTCCACAGCGTCACCGACTCCGCCAACAACATCCTGGGGCTGGTTGCCAGTCGATTCTCCTCTCCCTATCCCGACCGCAGCCATCCCTATGGTCATCAAAAGTTTGAAGCGGTGGGGGCCCTGGGGATTAGTGCATTTTTGGGGATTGCCTGTTTTGAAATTTTGCAGGGAGCCATCACTCGCATTTTGGGCGGTGGCGAACCGCTGACCCTAGAAGGCTGGGAGCTGTGGCTCTTGCTGCTGGTACTGGGGATCAATATTTTTGTCACATTTTATGAACGGCGCGTGGGAGAGCGCATTGGCAGCCCCATCCTGCTGGCCGATGCCCGCCACACTATGAGTGATGTCTGGGTCACGATTACGGTGATGGCTGGACTGTTGGGCGTGTGGGTGTTGGGGGTGCAGTGGCTCGATGTGGCGCTGGCGTTTCCGGTGGCGCTGCTGGTCTTTTGGAGTGGTTGGCAGGTCTTGAAGGAAAACTTGCCCTGGCTAGTGGATGAAATGGCGATCGCCCCCGAAAAGATTCACGCCATTGTCACCCAGGTTCCGGGCGTGGTGAACTGCCACAGCATCGCCTCGCGGGGGGTGGTGGGGCGGCAGGTATTTATCGAAATGCATCTGGTGGTGAGTGCCGAAGATGTAGACACGGCCCACGACATTACCGAAGCCGTCGAAGCAGCCCTGGAAGAGGCTTTTAGCCCGGTGCGAACGACGATTCACGTCGAACCGCAGCGGTACGTCTCTGACCAACTCACCTACGATACGACTGCTGAAAAATAGTGCCACCCGAAAACGGGGCGATCGCCCCATCGCTACTGCCCCTTACAAGCGCCCTTTACAGTTGCCAGGACTGGCTCTGAACCTAGCTCCGAGGCTGACTCTGCCGCTGACAATCCCTACGCCAGCCACTTGGCGCTCAGCACAATCGTCAGCCCAATAAACAAGACCGTCAGCGTCCAGGTGACGCGGTTCAGCGTGGTTTCAGCACTTTTGGTGCTGGTAAATAGCTGCGCCTGTCCGCCCAGCCCGCCCAGCCCATCGCCCTTGGGGCTATGCAGCAGCACCAGCACAATCAGTCCAACGGCAGAAATCGCCCAAATGATTTGAACAATGGAAACGAGCGTCATGAGGGGTTAGGGGTTAGGGGAAAGAGGTCGGAGCAAAATTCCAGTCGCTAGAGTGCTGCGGAACTAGAGCTCGCCCGACTTTAAAAACTCGACCAAAAATCGGTCAAGCTCTATTCTATCGAGAGTTTAGCGCTGTGAGAACGGCCTGCCGCTGAGTAATGCACTAAGGGCAGGGTCATAGAGGCAGGGACATAGAGGCAGGGCTATAGAGGCAAGGACATAGGGGCAAGGACATAGGGGCGATCGCCCAAGCTGCACCCTCTCACGCCCACCCCTACTTTCTCTACAGCGAAACCCGCACCGGAGTCCGATTCTGGCGCACGTCAAAGCCGACGGGTTCAATCAGCGACTGACCCGTCATTTCCACAGGCTGGGGAATCCGCAAAATTTCCAGAATGGTTGGCGCAATGTCTGCCAGGATGCCGCCATCGCGCAGCACGACATCGGTGCCGTGGCCAGGAATCTTCCGCTTTTCGCCCTCGACCAGGATGAAGGGCACGGGATTGGTCGTGTGGGCCGTCCAGGGCCGTCCATCCTCATCCAGCATGACTTCGGCGTTGCCGTGGTCGGCGGTAATTAGCGCAGTGCCGCCCGCTCTGCCGATGGCTTCGAGCAGTCGTCCGACACAGCGATCGACCGTCTCGACCGCCTGAATCGCAGCCTCCATTTTGCCTGTGTGCCCCACCATGTCGGGATTGGCGTAGTTGATGACGATCAGCCCATAGATGCCCTTTTCAATGGCGGCGATCGCCCCATCGGTCACGGCTTCGGCCGACATCGTAGGCGCACTGTCGTAGGTGGGCACCTGGGGACTGGGCACCATCGCCCGGTCTTCGCCCTCAAAGGGTTCCTCAATGCCGCCGTTAAAGAAGTAGGTAACGTGGGCGTATTTCTCGGTTTCCGAGGTGCGGAACTGGCGCAACCCATTGCGAGAAATAACTTCACCCAAAATATTGCTGAAATCTTGCGGCAAGAAGGCAACCAGCACCGGGAAGGTGGGGTCGTATTGGGTGAAGGTGACAAACGTCAGGTTAGGAATTTGCGTCCGCTCGAACCCGCTGAAGTTGGGATCTACAAAGACCTGAGTCAGTTGACGCGCCCGGTCGGGACGGAAGTTGTAGAAGATGACCCCATCGCCCTCGCTGACGGCCCCAGGCGCAATCCGCGTCGGTTTAACAAACTCATCCGTCACGTTTTCAGCGTAGAAGGCTTGCAGCACTTCTAGCGCTGTACGACCGTCGCCTTCGCCGTCCTGGGTCATTAGGTCATAGGCGGCCTGGGTGCGCTCCCAGCGGCGATCGCGATCCATGCTGTAGTAGCGCCCGCTGAGGGTGACAATCCGCCCTACCCCAATTTCGTCAATATAACGCTGGATCGTTTCCAGGGCAGCGAGTCCATCCGTTGGTCGGGTGTCTCGCCCGTCGGTGATGACATGAATGCACACGTCCGAGATACTCTGCTCCTTGGCCAGTTCCAACAGCCCGGATAGATGGCTGATATGAGAATGCACGCCGCCGTCGGAACATAGACCCACGAGATGCAGCTTGCCACCGCTCTGGCGCACGGCTTCACAGGCCTTGAGCAGGGCAGAGTTGCTCAGAATCGTGCCGTCTTCCACCGCGTCGCTGATGCGGACGAGTTCCTGAGGGACAACGCGCCCTGCGCCAATATTCAAGTGCCCCACTTCGGAGTTGCCCATTTGCCCTTCGGGTAGCCCGACGCTCTTGCCGGAGGCTTGCAGCAGGGTATGGGGATAGGCCGCCCAGAGGCTATCCATCACGGGCGTTTGGGCGGTGGCGATCGCATTGCCATCATCGCTGGGACGATAGCCCCACCCATCTAGAATGACCAGAACTACTGGAGAGATTGGCGCTTGTGCCATGAGAATCGCCTGAATGACAACAGATTAGGAACAGTTGAGAACAGAATTCAGTGCTTAAAACAATTGAGTATGTAAATACTTACATGAGTGATGCAAATTTTCCAGCAATAATATCACCCAATTCTTAAAAATCACCTAACTCCATCAGGAAAAAGATTTTTATGGAGCTTATGTAAGGAATTGAGTAGTTTTCCTGAGTAATTTCACCCAGGTGAATTAAGGATGACTCTGCCATGTCCCGCTACCAGTTGAGACAGGGTTCTCAATTCTCAGCACATCCAGAAAATACTGCGATACCAAAGTTTTGAAAAGCTGACATGCTCTCTAGGTCTAGGGTATCAGCCCTTATCCTGACTTAAGGACTGGTTAAGAAACCTGGTGTGAATCCTCACATTTCTCCGCATGTATGGGGTATTACAAAACTAGCTAAACCGATAAAGAGACACTATCGATCTCGGTTTTGCCCTGGAGATTCTCAGGATCAAGCTGACTTGGATTTCCCGCCACAAAACCATTGAGCTTCAAGCACAAGAAACTGTTATTCAACCGATTAGAAATCATTAGCAATCATTAGCAATCACTGGCAATCAACTGTAGCAATTAACGGTCAATTCGCTACGGATTGCGATCCCCAGTTCGTCCAGATTCTTGAATTGTGTCATGTTAATCGCTGATCCCTGTACTGATGCCCTCTATTTCATTTAGGCGGAACGCAACCTCACGACTCGCACCTTTACAGTGGCGATCGCCCGTCTAAGACGATTCTTTTTTGGCTTTCATTTTCTGTTTCTGCTTGTCGCGCTTGGCGGCGGCTTTGGCAGCTTTTTCGGCGGCGATCGCCTCCAGTTTGGCGCGTTCTCGCTCCTCTGCGACTTTTTCCAGGTAATAGTGATAGTCGCCACGATAGAGCCGCAGTTCTCCGTCGCGCACCTCGACAATTTTGGTGGCCACCTGAGAAATGAAGTAGCGATCGTGAGACACCACAATCAGCGTGCCGTCGTAGTTTTGAATGGCTTCCTCTAGCATTTCCTTGGCGGGGATGTCGAGGTGGTTGGTCGGCTCGTCCAAAATCATCAAATTCACCGGACGCAGCAGCATTTTGGCCAGGGCCAGCCGCGCTTTCTCACCCCCACTAAGGGCTTCCACTTTTTTGAACACCATGTCTTTGCTAAACAGGAATCGCCCCAGCAACGTCCGCACTTCTTCGTTTGTCCAGTCGGGCACTTCGTCGTGAATCGTTTGCATCACGGTTTTGCTGAGATCCAGCGCCTCCGCCTGGTTCTGCTCAAAATAGCCGGGGATCACGTTGTGGTCGCCGAGGGACACTTTGCCATCGGTGGGCTGCTCCATGCCCATGATCAGCCGCAGCAACGTGGACTTGCCGCAGCCGTTGGGCCCCAGAAACGCAATGCGATCGCCCCGCTCGATCAGCAGGTTTGCCCCCAAAAACAAAATTTTGTCTTCGTAGGTGTGGGTCAAGTCCTGGATCGTCACCACTTCGCGGCCGCTGCGGGGGGCGTCGGGAAATCGAAACTGGAGCGTCCGCACGCTGCCCGTCGGCGCTTCGATCCGCTCGATTTTTTCAAGCTGCTTTTCGCGGCTTTTGGCCTGGGTGCTGCGGGTGGCGCTGGCGCGAAAGCGATCGACAAAGGCCTGCTGCTTCTCCAGTTCCTTCTGCTGTCGCTCGTAGGCGGAGAGCTGCGCCAGTTGGGCTTCTTCTTTTTGCTGGAGATAAGCGGTGTAGTTGCCCAGATAGGTAGTGGACACGCCGCGCTCGGTTTCCACAATCTGTGTGCAGAGGCGATCGAGGAACTCTCGGTCGTGGGAGACGATGACCATCGGCGTGGTCAGCCCCTTGAGATAGGTTTCCAGCCACTCGATGGTTTCCAAATCTAGATGGTTGGTCGGTTCGTCCAGCAGCAGCAAATCGGGCGATTGCAGCAGGATTTTGCCCAGGCTCATTCGCATTTGCCAGCCGCCGCTGAAGGCGCTGACGGGGCGATCGCCATCTTCGGCAGTAAAGCCCATTTCCGGCAGGATTTTTTCAATCTTGGCTTCTAGCCCGTAGCCGTCCATCGCTTCAAACTTGCGCTGGAGCCGATCAAGCTGATGAATCAGGTCGTCCAGTTCCTCTGGCGAGGCGGTCTGCATCTGGTGCTGCACGTCTGCCAGCCCTTCATGAATCTGATTCACTTCGGCAAAGGCCCGCCAAAACTCGTCGCGCACCGTGCGGTTCGGATCGACCTCAAATTCTTGCGTCAGGTAGGCAATGTGCAGACTAGCAGGGCGAATGATTTCCCCAGTCGTTGGCTCCATTTCGCCTGCGATGATCTTGAGCTGGGTGGATTTGCCCGCGCCGTTGACCCCTACCAAACCGACGCGATCGCCCGGTTTCACTTCCCAGTTGATATCCTTCAGGACTTCGCCCGTAGGATAGATTTTGCTGATGTGTTCTAAACGCAGCATGGGTGACCTTGTGATAGGAGCGCGGTGATAGGAGCGCGATGAACCTGGCCAACACTCATCCGTTACAGTCGGTCATGAATTCGTGTAAAGCTCTCCATAATCTTAAGCATTTTTTAAGCATTATGGTTCGTTCTGCCCAGAAGGTTGGAGCAGCGACCAGAGAGTCGTCCTGAGAAAGATGCGAGAAAGATGCAGTCGTGGCGCTTGCCCATCACCAAATTTTTTCGAGACGCAGCGTAAACCCCGGCAGCACAGGGTCACCCCTGAGCATTTCTGGATTTTCCAAGACCTGTACTGGGCGATCGCGCTGATACACATACACTGTGCGACCAGGGCGATCGATCAGCCAGCCCAGGCTTGCGCCGTTGTCGAGATACTCCTGTATCTTGTCTTGCAGCAGGTTGAGGCGATCGCTCGCCGACCGCAACTCCACCACAAAATCAGGGCAAATCGGGGCAACGGAGGCCTGTTGTTCACCCCTCAGCGCGTTCCAGCGATCTAGCCGAATCCACGCCGCATCGGGCGATCGAATAGCCCCATTGGGCAGCGTAAACCCCGTACTGGAATCAAAGCCAATCCCCGTAGCATCTTCCTCTGCCCACAGGCCTAACTGCACGGTCAGGTTAAAGTTTCGGTTTCCGCTATCAGAAAACGTGGGGGGCATAATCATTACGACTCCGGTGGCGCTGCGCTCGATTCGCAGGTCGGGGTTGGCACGGCATAGCTCATGAAACTGCTCCAGACCTAGCGACATCTGAGCAGGCAACTCCACGGTCAGCGGTGTCAGTTCAGCGTGAATGCGGAGCGTCGTCATAGGGTGCTCATGAGGTACTCATGGGGTTCTCATGGGGTTCGGCGGAAAGCGGACGGTTGAGGCCATTGTAGTGCGACTGTAGTGCGACAGCAGAGCCAGGGTCAGAACCCCAAATCCATCCCAACTTCTCCAGTTAGAATCCCCAATCCAAAATCCAAAATCCCCCCAAGCCATCACCCAGAGTTATCGTTGGTCAATACAGAGATGAGAGGGCTGGACGGCTGGGCGCTGCTCGCTTCTAAGCCAGCTTCCCCAACCAGGGTTTTCAGTTCCACCAGCAATTGCTCCTCTTCGCGGTGCAGTTCCGTCAGCCGGGTGAGAATCTGGTCAAGCCGCTGGGTGGAGTTGTCTGAGTCAGCGTTGCTGGAGGGTCGGGTCGAAGAAGATTGTGACAGCCTCTTTGCAAGCTGGAATCCGCCGCCAAAAATAGACGCAAATAGCCACAGCGGCATCTGAAACAGCCGCAGCCAGAGGTTTTCCGTGAGTCGCCCGATCGCACCGAAGAGACCCACCAGCAGGGCAATCGCCCCGATGACCAGTCCCAGGGTCCACAGGGGATGTATTACCAGCCATTGCGCGATTGGGTGTGCGGCTAGCCAGGCTTGCAGTGGGGTGCTGAGGGATTGCAAAAGGCGATCGCCCAGTCCATCCAGCAGAGATTGTCCAAACGGGTTCATGAGAAATTAAGGGGGAGAGATCCAGACAGCGCAGGCGGCAAACGGCATCGCAAAAGACACCTGCATAACGTGCATAATCAGAGTCTTCACGATAACCGCAAATTTCTAACCCCTGACCCCGCTGCCCAAAATCCCCAAGCCTAACCCCGCCCCGGTGCGGCCAGGTTGCGGAAGCGGGTAAACTGTGGCTCAAACAGCAGCTTCACTGTGCCCACCGGGCCGTTGCGATGCTTGGTGATGATAATTTCAGAAATGCCGCGATCGGGCGTGTCGGGATTATAGTATTCGTCGCGATACAGCATGATGATCAGGTCAGCATCCTGCTCAATTGCGCCAGATTCACGCAAGTCGCTCATCATCGGGCGCTTGTTGGTACGCGACTCTACGCCCCGGCTAAGCTGCGACAGCGCAATCACCGGCACGCTCAATTCCCGCGCCAGACCCTTCAGCGCCCGCGTCACGCGGGAGAGTTCCTGCACGCGGTTTTCGCTGCCACTGCCCTCCATTAGTTGCAGATAGTCAATCAGCACCAGCCCCAGCGCCCCGCCCTGCTCCGCCTGGAGCCGCCGCACCTTCGAGCGCATCTCGGTGACAGAAATATCGGGCGTGTCGTCGATGAAGATCGGCATCTGGGACAGGGCGCTAATCGCGTAGCCCAGCGGCTCCCACTCATCCTGGCTGACCCGCCCCGCCCGCAGCCGTCCGCTCTCGATCTGGGCTTCGCTTGACAGCAGACGATAAACCAACTGCTCCTTCGACATTTCCAGGCTAAAAATGGCAACGGGCAGCTTGTGAAAGGCGGCAATGTTGCGGGCGATATTGAGACAAAAGCTGGTTTTGCCCATTGCGGGTCGCCCCGCAGCGATGATCAGGTCTGACCGCTGAAAGCCCTGGGTCATCGCATCCAGATCATAAAATCCGCAAGAAATCCCGGGTAGCACCAGCCCCAGAGAGCGGCTTTCGATGTCGGAAAAGGTGGCCGTGAGGATATCGGAGGTGGCGGTGAGGCTCTGGTTGGGGCGGGATTGCGTAATGTTGAAAATCTTTTGCTCAGCTTGGTCTAGCACCTGCTCCAGGGGGGTGCTGGTTTCGTAGCCCAGATAGGCGACCTCGTTGCCAGCTTGAATCATCCGGCGGCGCAGGTATTTGTCCATTACAAGGTGGGCGTATTGGTCGATGTTGACGGCGCTGACCGTGCGATCTACAAGTTGGGCAATACGGCTCTGCCCGCCGATTTTGTCGAGCTTGTTGTGGTCGTGGAGGTAGCTGGTGACGCTCATCAGGTCGGTGGGTCGCCCCTCGCTCTGGAGCGCTAGGGCGGCGCGATAGATTTCCTGGTGGGCGGAGATGTAGAAGGCTTCGGGGCGCAGCAACTCGGCGACGCGACCCAGCGCCTCCGGGTCGAGCAAGATGCCGCCCAAAATGGCTTCCTCTGCGTCGATGTTTTGAGGCGGGAGGCGATCGCTGTAGGCTTGAAAGTTCAGTTCTTGAACCATAGGGCAGGCGAGGGAGGCAGGGCGACAAGCAGAGCAACGAGAGCAGGCTTGGAGACGTGGGCTAGAGATGAGGCTTGAGAGACTGTCTAGAAGATAGTATCTGGAGTCTGCTATCTGGAAGCATCTGGAAGATACTACCGGTAGGAGGCGATCGCTATTGTACCCCTATAGGTAGAGTCGGCAAGGGGGCGATCGCAAAAAAACAGGCTGGACTCAGGGCTGGATTTGGGGGCAATTTAGCAGGTTTTCTCAGGAACACTCCGCCGATCTAGCCAATGCTTATAGCAACAACCTGGGCAGAGTATTTACAAAAGCATTTACAAAAAAGTACCCTGCGACTATTCTCGCAGAGTACTTACGTACTATTCAATAGACTTCTCCAAATCTTTACGCCTCTGCGTCCGCAGGCACCACCTCAATGTCTACCGTTGCGGTCACTTCAGGATGCAGCTTGATATCTACCCGGTAAGTCCCTAGCTTGCGGACTTCGGGCACCGTAATGCCGCGCCGATCCACTTCTTGACCGATGGCTGCTTGCAGCACCTCGGCCACTTCTCGATCCGTCACCGAGCCGAAAATTGCGTCCTTTTCCCCAACCTGTTTGGCAATCGTCAGACCAGAGAGCTTCTCCAGCTTGGCTTTGATTACGTCTGCCTCTTTCTTTAGCTCGATCAGGCGCTGACGCTCTAACTCGCGCCGCCGCTCCACCTGCTTTAGAATGCCAGGGGTCGTATGCACGGCCAAGCCTTGTGGCAGCAGGTAGTTACGGGCATAGCCAGGAGCCACGTCCACCAGATCGCCCGCCTTGCCCAGCTTGCTGACATCTTGATTAAGAACTAACTGAATCCGTTTCGCCATGAGCCTTCCCAAATAGTCCAGTTTGCTATTGTACCGAAATGTCAGGAAGAGTGTAAAGGAATAGGAAGAGAGAAGAACGAAGAACGAAGAACGAAGAGGGAAAGGAGAAAAAAGAAGAGAAAAGAGCAACATCAGATCCTCCATCCTCCAACACCCCGTCCCCCCAACACCCCGTTACTCATCCACGCGCTCCCAGGTAGTAGAATCTGAATCGACCCATTACCGGACGCTGGACTTGTGAACTTTCAGTCTGTTATTGCCACGCTGCATCAGTTTTGGAGCGATCGCGGCTGTTTGATTGTGCAACCCTACGACACCGAAAAGGGCGCAGGCACCAAAAGCCCCCACACATTTTTGAGGGCGATCGGGCCAGAGCCGTGGTCGGTCGCCTATGTGGAACCCTGCCGCCGACCGGGAGACGGGCGCTACGGCGAAAACCCCAACCGCGTGCAGCACTATTACCAGTATCAAGTGCTGATCAAGCCCTCGCCCAATAACATTCTGGATGTTTATCTCGAATCGCTGCGATCGCTCGGCATTCAGCCCGAAGACCACGACATCCGCTTTGTGGAAGACAACTGGGAAGATGCCGCCGTCGGCGCATGGGGCGTGGGCTGGGAAGTGTGGCTAGACGGCATGGAGGTGACGCAGTTTACCTATTTTCAGCAGTGCGGTGGCATCGACTGCCATCCCGTGTCGGTCGAGATTACCTACGGGCTGGAACGGTTGACCATGTACCTCCAGGGGGTTAACTCAATTTTCGACATCCGCTGGAACGACACGCTGACCTACGGCGATGTCCATCTCCAGGGCGAAATCGAAAACTCCACTTACAACTTTGAAGCGTCCAATCCTGATCTTCTGTTCAGCCTGTTTACTCAGTTCGAGCAGGAGGCCACCCGTCTGATGGAAAAGGAACTGGTGCTGCCGGCTTTTGACTATGTGCTGAAATGCTCCCACACGTTTAACCTGCTAGACGCGCGGGGCGTAATCTCGGTCACCGAACGGCAGCGCTACATCCTCAAAATTCGCGGGCTAGCGCGGCAGGTTGCCCAGCTTTATCTAAAACAACGGGAAGCACTGGGCTTTCCTCTTCTGAAGAAAGACCCCTGCCCCGTTTGATAGATAAGGCCGCGGCGCGTCTGTCGTGCAGGGGATAGAATTTTAGGCGGGAGATTTGGCGCTAGGAGATTTGGCGCTAGGAGATTTGGCACTGAAAGACTTCCGCCGAAGCGCTTCATATTCCGTAGCAATATTTTACTTGCATCGGGCGATCGCCTCTACTACAATCTTCCATCAAGCTGTAATTTTTCCAAGACGCAGCTTATTCCACTCCCCGAAAATATGGCCGGTTCGTCGATTACGGCATTGGTAGATGTTGACGCACCTACCAACGCCTGACCCCAGGACAGTAGTGGCTGTCTCAGGGCTTTGCCTATTGTATGGCCGCCTTGAAACCTGCTTTGCGTCGTTTGGGCGGCCATCTTTTCGGGGTTTCCCTACCTCGTTTCCAAGGAGGAAACCCCAAATGCTGACAATTCAATACACCTGGTCGTCCCCACGCTCGGAGGCGACCCAGTTTTCGCTGCCGCCGCTCACCTGCGAACTGCCCCACCGTCGCCGCCTGCGCCACTACATCATCGGCCTGCCCGAAGATGCCCAGATGGCCATCGACCGGCTGCACCTGCTCCGCTATGCCGAACGCTTCGAGTGGACTCGCGCCCTGGAATTCCCGCCCAACGGCATCGTCCTCAATGCCGAGCAACCCGGCGAAGTGCTGCGCTGCC
>NZ_JACYLP010000012.1:0-43467 GCF_015272455.1 Thermoleptolyngbya sp. C42_A2020_037 | reverse complement strand
GGGCGAGTTTTTTGAGAAATCACCCGATTGGGCGATCGCCCACGCCGATGACCCCGCCCGGTTCTGTGGACGGACAGGCAGGGGGCAGCAGCGCAAACTCCTGGTAAATCTGCCATTGATGTCCGTTGTGTTTCAAGAGCGTCAGGCGATCGCCCAGAAATTTCAAATCCAGTGGGCGTTCTTTCAACAAGGCCCAGGCTTGCTGAAACGTGTGGGGGGTGATGTTGCGCGAAGCGACCGTGACGTGGGGCGTAAACCGCCGCCGCTTTGCCTTGGGATCGACAATGCCCAGCGTTTGCTCTAAATGCTCCGCTAGGGCCGCCTGAAGCGCCAGCAGGGCCGGAGTCCTTTCGACGTGGATATACAACACGCGAGGCGAAAACTGGCCAAACCCTAACAGATGCACAGGAACGCTGCTCTGCTGCTGAGCAAAGGCGGCCAGTTCTTCGGTGAGGCGATCGGCGCGGGCCGGCGACCACTCAAACGGCGGCTGGAGCGTGACGTGGGGCGGTGCTTTGGCTGTGTGGGTCTGAAAGCGATCGCCCAATTCCTGAATTACGCCATTGGCATAGTCTTGAATGGCAGGGGGGGGAACCAGGGCAATGAAAAAGCGGGCGGTTGTATCAACCATGTTGGGGAAAAACAGGGGGCACTACATGGCGCTGAACCGGGGGTGCGATCGCAAGATTGTGGGTTCAAACTCTTGCGCCCACTGGATAAATGACTCCGGCAGGGCTTCAGAAGTTTGTCGAGTCAGCAGGGCGGTGTAGCGATTCTTTTGCCGCACCACCACTGCCCGATAGTCTGCACCATGAATCACCGCATGACGAAACCCGTCTAGCTTTAGCGAAGACATCAGCAACGATTGCAACCCCAGCGCCTGAAAGATGGTTTGCACCCAACTGACATCACTGCTTTCGGCCGTGGTGAAGTATTCCTTTGGCAGTCCGCTCAGATCAAAAATAGCAGCCCCGATCAAGTCATCGGTGTATTGACTACTGGAGGCTTGGCGTTGGGTCTCTTCCATGAGGGAGCTGCTGACCAGCATCGACGGGGCTTGGAGATGCACGACAGGATGTACAAGCGGCTGTGCAACAGGCGGATTGGCAACAGGGTTGTTCACACCGACTCACCTCAAGCGAAAAGACCACATCCAGAAAGCATCACACTCTCATCATTCCCAATCTAGGAACGGAATCACCGGGGAACGACCGTAGAATTGCCTGTTGCACCGTGAACCTATGTAATGTTTGCATAATGCAAACGCCGCTTAATGTAATGCTTTGATGACGCTTTGATGACGCTGGCGCAAAGGATTTTCGCTTTGTCAGATTTTTTTGCCAGATTTTTTTGCCAGACTCTTTCACCAGCTTTTTTTGCCAGACTTTTGACAACCCTATCAGATTAAGCGGCCTGCTCAAAAGACGGGCGACGCACCATATACACCACCAGCCCTACAAACGGCACCAGACGGGCGATCCAGCCAATTGCTGGGTTGACCCACTGGCGACGAGCCATGTCATCGGACACCAGCCATCCTTGAAATACCCAAAATACGAGCAGGTCGATCAGGAAAGAATAGGCGAGGCGATCGCCCTGCAATATTTCTACCAGGCTGGCCCAGCGCGTCGGCCCGTCGCCAAAGTCAGGGCGGGCTGCTATTGCCCAAATGACGGATGCCAGGGCGATCGCCCCCAGCACCAGCGGCCAGGCTCGGCTTTCGGTGATTCGCTCCAGACGGTTCAGCGGCAGGATCGGCGGCTCTGGGTTGGGTCGCCGCAGCGCCAGCCAGGGCAGATAAAATACGTTCGTCAAAAACGCCGTGCCCAGCAGAAAGGGCAACATCGGCAGCCGCTGCCCGCGTCCATCCGTCGCAAAGCCCCAGAACAGCAGCCCCCAGCCCACGGTCAGGTTGAATAGCGCCTCTAGCCCTGGATGCAGCACCGGCGCTGCCGAGGGAAACAAGGCAGGCAGCACCAGCCCAAAGTTCAAGCTCAGGGCGATCGCCTCTTGTAGGGTGGCCGGCGACGTGTGCGGCAACGACGGCCCCGGCGGCAGATCGCTCAGCAGCACATAGCCAACGTAGATCAGCCACACGAGCCAGATCAGAGGCGAAACCCAGATCACTTGGGCGGGGCGATCGCCTTTGGTTTGTGCCAAAGAATCGCCCGGTACACCAGCAGTTTGCGAATCAGAAGTTGGCATCACATCAAATGTGTTCCAGGTACAGGAATCGAGTTTAGATTTTGGATTTTAGATTGGCGATTTTAGATTGCTAGCCCAAGCGTCTGTAAGGCTTTCAGCGATTTCATTGGTCGCACTGTTGGCGCGGATTGATATCTAGAACGGTAAGTTACGCGATGTGCAACTTTCAATCTGCCCTCATCCCCCAGCCCCTTCTCCCGACCTGGGAGAAGGGGAGCAAAAGAGGCTTGAAGTCCCTCTCCCAGAGCGGGAGAGGGATTTAGGGCGAGGGGGATCGGCAAATGTACATCCTGTGTAAGTTGGCTCAGCAAGAAGGCACGTCAGCCTTGCTAGAATGCCCCTTCAAGCCTGACCGTGGTTCTTGACCCCTGACCCTTACTTCGTTCCATAGAGGCGATCGCCCGCATCGCCCACACCAGGAACAATGTAGCCATGCTCATCCAGTCGCTCATCCACCGCAGCCGTGTAAATGGGCACGTCGGGATGCTGCTCATGAAAACACTGGATGCCTTCTGGAGCCGCCAGCAGGCAGACAAACTTGATCGATAGCGGATTGGCTTCCTTGAGGCGATCGACGGCGGCGACGGCCGAGTTGCCCGTAGCCAGCATCGGGTCTACAACGAGCATGTCGCGGTGTTCGGTGTCGTTGGGCAGTTTCAGGTAATATTCCACCACCGTCAGCGTGGTCGGCTCTCGATATAGCCCGATATGCCCAACTTTTGCAGTGGGAATTAGCTCTAACATGCCATCCAGCAAGCCCTGACCCGCCCGCATGATCGAGACAATTACCATGTTTTTGTCGGCGGCCAGCACGGGTGCTTCCATCTCGGCCAGGGGCGTGCGGATTTTTTCGTACTTCACCGGCAGATCACGGGTGACTTCATAAGCCAGCAGCATGGAAATTTCCTTGAGCAGCCGTCGAAAGTCTTGCGTGTGGGTGTCTGACCGGCGCATCAGGGTGAGTTTGTGTTGCACCAGCGGGTGCTTGATGACGTTAACTTCAGCCGGAAAGACAATCGATGAGGATTGAGATGGGGGTTGCTCGGACACGATTTTTACCAGACCTTTGACCAGACGCGAGTTTTTGCAGTGCAGCCTGAATTTCTCATGGCCCGATTTTAGTGCATCTCATCGATAGGCGATCGCCCTTCTTGCTCCGTTCTTGCCTGAAACTTGCGATTCTCCAGCCAGGTTCTTTCTTCAGGGCTTTAACGGCTGAGAAATCAGATGCTACAATCTCGCTTTACACAATTCAGCGAGTCTTACAGCATTTTCTTGCAGGGTGAGATACGCGCTGTCCTGTAAAGACCAAGGTTTCGTAGCTTTCTGCATACCTCACTCGCTTCAAGAACGCTGTATCAGCCAGTCTTAGGCCGTCCCATTAGCTAGCCTCAACGTTGCCAATCTTAAAACGGACTAAAGAACTTGCTAAAGTTTGTGAATCATTCTCAGGGTGTCTTTTCGCTATGACAGACGCACAATCCAAAGCCAAGCCCAAACACATTATTCTCACGTCGCATCGCAATCGCCTGGGAGCCAAGACTACGCCAATTCACTGGGGCGCGGCCGATCCGGTCGAGCGCGGCCCCATCATTGGCTCGGTTCGCAGCACGGCTCAGCGCAATGTAATCGGCACGCACGGCGGTTCCTACAGCGTCTATCGGGCGCTGGCGGTGGCCAGCGGGGTGCTTGATCCAGAGCATCGGGCGGATTTGACGAATACTTCTCCGGTTTCGGCAATTGGCCCCTACGCCAGTTGGAAAGATCCCGAAAAGATTGTCTCGCTTGATCCGTGGGGGGCGATCGCCAGCGAGATTTTTGCGCCCCATTTCCCCAGCGACTACGACATTCGCCCCACCATCGCCATCACCAAGGCGCACATCTTCATTCCCGAACTGCGCGACGAAATCGCCAGCGGCCGTCTGCGGGTAGACGGCAAGATTCTCAAAGAAGACGGCAATTTGGTGGTAACCAAGGCCGCCATCGACCCGGTGTGGTATCTGCCGGGAATTGCCAAACGGCTGGAGGTCGAAGAATGGGAACTACGCCGTATTTTGTTCCAGCAGACGGGCGGCATGTTTCCTGAACTGGTGACGCGCCCCGATTTGCAGGTGTTTTTGCCACCCATCGGTGGCACCACGGTCTACATTGTCGGCGACGAAACAACCATTGGCGACCCAACCAAGCCGCTGGCCGTGCGGGTGCATGACGAATGCAACGGCTCCGATGTATTTGGCTCTGATATTTGCACCTGTCGCCCCTATCTGGTGCATGGCATTGAAGTCTGCATCCAAACTGCTCAGGAAGGCGGTGCAGGTGTTATCGTCTATTGCCGAAAGGAAGGTCGAGCCCTGGGCGAAGTGACCAAGTTTCTGGTCTATAATGCCCGCAAACGCCAGGAAGGGGGCGATCGCGCGGATGCCTATTTCCTGCGAACCGAGTGCGTCGCGGGTGTGCAGGATATGCGTTTCCAGGAACTCATGCCCGACGTGCTGCACTGGCTGGGCGTGAGCAAGATCGATCGACTGGTGTCGATGAGCAATATGAAATACAACGCGATTACTCACGCGGGCATCGAAGTTGTGCAGCGAATCCCAATCCCGCCAGACCTGATTCCCGCCGACGCGCAGGTAGAAATCGAAGCCAAAAAAGCATCGGGCTACTATTCCGAAAACGGCGTGCTGACGACCGACGCGCTGGCGCAGGTGAAGGGACGGGATTATTAGGATTTTGGTAAGGGTTCAAGGGTTTTAGAACAATTGAATTGCGGGCGATCGCGGGCTGAAGGGTGTGGTTTTACAGGCAACCCTGAAACAGCCCGCTTTCGGTATTTGTACGCGGGTAATTGAGTACTATCCACCGAGGTTTTGGAAAAACTTGCCAAAACTTGCCAATTTAATCACCAAAATCACAGAAAAAACACAAATTTCTCCTGTTAGGCTTCATGTTTGATAGGGAAATATAAAGATATAGCGCTTCATAACGGCGATCGCCCCCTCAAGTAAAAGATAGTTTCTGCGACTTTAACCATACTTGAGAAGCGAGTACATATGAACTTGGTTCTGGGAGAAATATGGCTAAGCAGTCTAAGTCAGCTACGTCTAATGCGTCTAAATCGAAGAAACGCCCCAACGGAAATCAGGTACGAGCAAAGATTCGGGCGATCGCTCAAGAGTTTAACTATGACGAGCAGGTTCTATTGAATTTGGCCGAGTTTGTTAACGGTGGCGAGTTTAAGCCCGTGGAACCGGGTATGCAAGAACTGAAGGAAGCTGTAATCGCTGCATTTAACTGCGCTTCCTACAATGAACTCAAGAAGAATGGGAGCTTCCAACTCTTTGTACAAGACCAAGGCTTGAAAATGAATTCTAAAGAAGCCTGGTTAAAGGTTTATCGGAAATTTGTAGGTCTTCCCGATAGCGAACGTGATGCAATTAGCTCGACATCAATCAATGGGGTAGACGTATTGCGAAACTTCTTGCCCTGGAAAGTATTTGATTTGAACCCTCAGACCGCGACTGCCGAAGACATCAAAGCAGCATTCAATAAGCTTGCGAAACAACATCATCCAGATCATGGTGGACAAGCTGAAGTTTTTGAACAGTTGAAAATCATGCGCGACAGCTTATTGGCTGCTTTCTAGAGTCAAGAACAAATATTTGATAGAGAGCCAATAATACTTCTAGAGTTGCTCTCTAGCTTGTTGTGCCAGGTTTATTGTTCGTCTGACTTTTCACAGGATTGGATTGCAAGATGAGAAAGTTCAATATCACTGACAAAGAATTGGCAGAAGCGCTAGACATCAGCCTCGATAAACTAGCAGATATCTGCGAGTTTTTTGATTCTGATCCTGATGATGACTGGGATCTAAAAGAGGGTGAGCATTTTACTTGGGCAACACATGGAGCAAGGGTTTTCAGCCCAGAAGGGGCCGTAGAAATTTGTAACTATCTTGAGGAGAATAAAGAAGAGAGACCGTTCTTTAAACGATTTGAGAGATGGATTTTTAGGCGCGATCAACGCTTAAAAGGACTAATGATCTCGAAGAGAATTCAGGAGGTTAGCACTTTAGAAGGGCAACTTGTCTTTGTAAACGGGAGAGCTTTTTTGTCTCCACGAGCCTGCCGCGATGTACTGGGCTTGGGCAAGCGGCAAGATGTTCTTAATCGAGCATTTCAAGAAGTACAGAGACCAAAAGATGGTAATACTGAGCGGGAATCTCTCAAGCCTAGAGAAGATTTTTTTGATGAGGAGACTAAAGGTAGACACTTTAGCGGTACTGGGATTGCTCTAATCAGCAAGCATTTGGGCAGCAGCCTGACTCAGAAGCATCGTAGAGAATGGATGAAAGTCGTTTCAGAGTATGCACCTAAAGCTTTGGGCACTCTGGAAAAACATGAAATGGAAAGAAAGAAGCGGATTGAGGCCGCAATGGAGAGGGTTCGCAAACAAGCAAATGGAAAGTGCCAGCTAACGGGTCGTCGTAAGAGTGTTGATAAATTTGACTTGGAAGTCCATCACCTCTTTGATAAATGTGCCTATCCTCAACTTGCAGACATCGAGACCAACTTAATCGCAATTCGTTCTGATATTCATGCTCATTTTCATAAATGGATGGGCGGTAGCCATGTCTCTTGTACTGTAGAGGACATGGAAAGATACATCGAAGAGTTTGGTACTTCGCTTTTCTCAGGCGATGATGCGGAGAAGGCCGTGCTAGCAGCGCAGCGTCTCTCCAGTGCCAAGAAAATGCTTCGGGCACTTCTTTAGACTAAAGATTTCAAATGCAAAGCGATCGCCCTTGCTGCTAAAGAGCGATCGCTATTGGTTGTTCTCTCACCTGTTT
Organism: Thermoleptolyngbya sp. C42_A2020_037; assembly: GCF_015272455.1. Lineage (NCBI taxonomy): Bacteria > Bacillati > Cyanobacteriota > Cyanophyceae > Oculatellales > Oculatellaceae > Thermoleptolyngbya > Thermoleptolyngbya sp. C42_A2020_037. Next base: position 36,416 of record NZ_JACYLP010000012.1, on the reverse strand, counting down.
CGGGGCGATACCCGCTGCGGAATGGATACGCGCAGCGCTTGCGGAAAATCATGTCGGGAGTGCGTTTTGGGGGGTGTTTGACGGGCAGCGGGCGTTGAAGGATGAGCGGGAATTAATAATACGTTCCCGATTTGCGGTGCTGAACCGCCGTCACGCCCACGGTTTCCAGCACTTTTCCGTTGTCTACGCTGGCGTAGATCAGCCAGTGATCGCCGCACTCCATCCGGTTTTGCACCTGGCATTCTAGATAGGCGATCGCTTCGTCCAGCACCAAGCAGCCGTTGCTGGCGGGGTGATGAGCCACGGCTGCAAAACGATCTTCTCCGGGCTGCATCGGCTTTTGGAAATGGCGGCGCAGGTTGCGACCCTCTTTGAGAATATTCAGCACGAAGCCGTCGCCGGTTTCGGGCAGCAGCGCTTCGGCCTGGTCTTTGGCAAGGGCGATGGTCAGCCCCGGCGGATTGAAGGTCGCCTGCGACACCCAAGAGGTAAGGATGCCGATGTCGGCGGTGCCTTGTTTTGCCGTCATGACGCAGAGGGAACCTGTGACCCGACCAACCGCCTGTTCCGTGCGATCGCTCCTAGCATCGGCGGCGGGCTGGCGCAGGGTGCGACTTTTACGGGTTTTCTTCAGGATTTGGGCAAATTCGGCTCCGGCGGCTTCGCACTGCTGCAAGACTTCTTCGGTCGGCGAAAACTTTACCCGCAGCGTCTCAAAGCCCAGCGTATAGCCCGCATCTTGCAGCTTGCTCTCTAGCAAGTCCACTGCTTCGCCGCTCCAGCCAAAGGAGCCAAATACGCCCGCTAGCCGAGTTTTGGGTGCAGTAGACAGGACGATGCCCAGAGCGGTCTGAATCTGGCTGGGGGGATGGCCTGCCAAGGTGGGGGAACCGATGATAAAGCCATCGGTTTTGGCGATCGCTGCTGTAATCTCATCCGGGTCGGCAAACTCGCAGTTGATCGAGGCCACCGTTACGCCGGCCTGGGTCAGCCCACGGGCGATCGCCGCCGCCATCGTGGCCGTGTTGCCATAGGCGGAGGCATACAGCAGTGCCACGCTGAAGTCCTGCTGATCTTGCTGCTCGCACCAATAGCGATAGTCAAACACCAGACGGCTGGCGCTGTAGCGCACCAACGGCCCGTGCCCCGGAGCCAGAATCAGCGCCGACTGAGTGACTTCGGCCAGGCGATCGAGGGCGGACTCCACCTGCTTAGACTGGGCGGCATGGATGCAGTCGAAATAGTAGCGGCGGTCATCGGTGAGCGATCGCCAGTGTTCGTCATACAGCGCGTCATCACACACATGCGCCCCAAACAGCTTGTCGCTATACAGGATTCGGGTCGCAGGGTCGTAGGTGCAGAGCGCATCGGGGTGGCGCGGCGTGGGCGTGGGGATAAAGTGCAGGCAGTGTCCCTGTCCCAGGTCGATGGTGTCCTCTGCATTCGCCACCAAAATCCGCAGCGCCTGCTCTGGAAACGACTCCCGCAGCACCACCTCTGCGGCACGGGTGCAGACAAAGGTAATCTGTGCTGCTACTTCGGGGTTGAGCAAGTCCTTCAGCGTAGATAGCCGATTAGGGTTGACGTGGCTGAGAATGACATAGTTGATCCGCTGGAGGTAGACATGGTGCGCCAGCTCCTCGATAAACAGCCCGCTGAAGGAGGCTCCAGGCGGATCGATGAGGGCAGTCTGGTCTGCCTGGATCAGGTAGGCGTTGGCAGTGGTTCCCTTTTGGCGGGCGTATTCCACCTCAAACTTGAGTCGGTCAAAGGTGCGCGATCGCAGCACTAGAGTATTTGCACCGACTTCCGCCACTTGCACGTCTTTGGGTCTTAGCTCAGCCATAGGAAATCCTTAGTGTGGCAAGGGTTGGGGACAAGTGAAAAAGGGTTAAAAGAAGAGGATCGCGCTGGGGCTACAGCATTCCTCTGTGGAGAAAGGTACGCGCTGCCTCAAAAGAGCAAATAGCCTATAACTGCCCGCGTACCTAACTAACTTCAGAAACGTGATCAGCGCCTCGCGAGGAAAGAGCCTAGGGGCTAGTATCTCTCATCTGGGTGGCCCGATCGCTAGTCCGAGAGGGAAACTCGCCCCAGGCAGCGCGGCGACGGCTAGACACGAACTTTTCTGGGTCGATGCCCTCAAAGGTGGGTGGCAGCCACACCCGCACCACCAGCAGCAGCGCCATCACCACCAAAAAGGCGCAGGCCGAGAGAATCTGCGTAGAAGACGTTTCCAACACGCCGCGCACAATCACTTCGCGCAGCACCGACACGATCGAAACCTCAACTGCCACGCCAATCGACACGCGCTGTTCTTGCAGGTAAATAATCAACAGCCGAAATAGTTCCACCAAAATCAGCAGAAACAGAATATCGGCGGTGACTTCTTGAAAATTGAGCGGTGGCAGCAGCGACAGAAACATCTGGCGAATTTGCAGCACCATGAAGCTAAACAGCCCTACGCAGAGCGAAATGACAATCCAGTCTTGAATGGTTTCGAGGGCGTGAACTAGATGATCGCGGGTGAGCCAGGAGAGGCGATCGCCCGAATCAGACTTAAGCGGCGTTTGCATGGAAATCCTCCAGCCTTGGGTGTTTTTTTCCACCTTAGTTCAGCCTGATTTATAGGTAAAGAGTTTTTGCATTCAATTAAGTTATAAGTAGAATTCAAAATTTCAGTTACTCGGACAGCCAGATTTCCGATAAATCCAGCACAAAACCGGGAAGAAGGCCTTCCTCCGATAGCGATGCAGGGTTTTCCAGGCGTTCTGGCGGGCGATCGCGCCGATACACCTCGACCTGTCGCGTCCTGGGGTCGATTAGCCAGCCCAACACCAAGCCATTTTCGACATATTCCCGCATCTTGGCTTGCAGCACGGGCCAGTCGTCCGACTCGGAACAAAGCTCAATGACAAAATCTGGACAGAGCGGCGGAAACCGCTTGCGATCCTCAGGCGTTAGGGCATCCCAGCGCTCTTGTCGAATCCAGGCTGCATCGGGCGATCGAATTGCACCATTGGGCAACCGAAAGCCAGTAGACGAGTCGAAGGCAACGCCTAGCTTGGCCGCACGGTTCCAAATGCCCAAGTCTGTAATGATTTCCAGATTTCGGTTTCCGGTTTCTCCGCCTGTGGGTGGCATCAGAATCAGTTCTCCTGTTGCAGACCGCTCGATTCGCACATCTCGATTTGCCCGCGCCAACTGCTCGAACTGCTCGTCGGTCAGTGCGATCGCCGTTCCCAGGTGGAGAGTGAGGTTCATTCACGATTCGGGTGAGAGGGGTTGTCTCTAATGTTGTCTCTAATAATGTTGTCTCTAATAATGATTACCCACTTTGCGGTGGTGAACCGCCGTCAGCGAGTCGGGCTTGGAGACGCGGCCCGTGTCTACGCGGCTATAGACGATCCAGTGGTCGCTGCACTCCATCCGGCTGACGACTTCGCACTCCAGGTAAGCGAGGGCATCGGCCAGGATGGGCGAGCCGTTGGCAGCGGGGTAGGTTTTGATGCCTGCAAAGCGATCGGCACCTGGCGGGAAGCGCTTTAGGAAGTGCTTCATGAGCGGCTGATAGTTGCCTTCTTCCAGCACGTTCAGCACGAAGCGATCGCCCACATGCATAAAGGAGCCAATCGCCCGGTCTTTGGCCACCGCAATAGAAATACCCAACGGTTCCAGGCTGGCCTGGGCCACCCACGAAGCCAGCATCGCGCTGGCGGCATCGTTCTTTTGGGCAGTGATAATGTAGAGTCCGCCGCTGAGGCGACCGAGGGCCTTGTCCAGGTCATTGTCGAGGGACTTCATTTGCTTGATCGAGCGATCGCGCGTTAGCCATTGCCCCAGGTCGGTTCCAGCTTCGTCGCAGAGTTGCAGCGTCGCATCGGTCGGCGCTTCCTTGATCAAAATCGGCGCAAAGGCTTCTGTCAGGCCAATTTCCTGGAAACGATTTCGCAGTGGGTAGACCGATTCGTCATCACTGCCGCCGCTTTCAAACAGACCGACGGCTTGCTTGGCGTGGGCCGCGGCCAGGATGGTGCTGAGGGCGGCTTTGGTAGAAACTGCATCAGGGCCAGACTGTGGCGGCATCCCAATCACCAGTCCCGCAGCAATGCTCACCAGCACGCTGATTTCGTGGGGTTCTGCCACCTTCAAATCCACCAGTTCCACAGCCACGTCGGTCTTGCTAACGCCGTGGGCGATCGCCTGGGCCAGTCGTTCGCTGTGGGCATAGTCAGCGGTGTAAAACACGGCGACTGTGGTGGCCGCTTTGGCCTGAGCCTGGCTCCAGTCGCGGTAGAGATCCATCATTTCGGGAACGTGGTGGCGCAGCAGCGGCCCATGCCCCGTGGCAATGGTCTGAATTTCCGGCAGTTCGCCAATCCGCTTCAGCGCGGCCAGCACCGAGCGGGCATTGGGCCCCATCAGGCAGTCGTAATACAGCTTATAGTCGGCCTCCAGCGGCGCAAGGTCTTCGTCGTAGGTGCGCTCGTCGCAGAAGTGCATCCCAAAGGCATCGCAGGTGTAGAGGATCTGCGTCTTGTGGTCATAGGTGAAGATGGTGTCGGGCCAGTGCAGGTTAGGCGCAGACACGAATTCCAGTTCGTGACCCTGACCCAAATCGAGGCGATCGCCGCTTTTTACCAGCTTGCGCTCGAAGGGCTGATGCACTAGGTCTTCGAGGAACTGGATCGCCACCTTTGCGCCAACGACGGTGATTTTCGGGTTCAGTTGCAGCACGTCCTTGACCAAACCGCTGTGGTCGGGTTCCGTATGGCTGATGATGAGATAGTCGATCTCGGCGGGATCGATTAGCCCGGTGAGGCAGTCCAGATAAAGCTGGCGGAACTTTTCGTGGGAGGTATCAATCAATGCTACCTTGTCGCCACGAATCAGAAAGGAGTTGTAGGTGGTGCCGTTTTCTAGGGCGAACTCGATGTCAAAGCGATCGCGATCCCAGTCGAGGGAGCGAATCGCGGTCGTGTCTGCTGCGAGGGGCGCAGTTTGGAGGGTGAGTCGCTTTTGGGCGCGGTCTACCAGAGCCACCATATACCTAGAACCTCCGGGTGATAAACAAAAGTTCTGCCAGAAATAGCCAGATGCAAAAGTCGATTAATAGTGATCGATTGCGAAAATTCGTTAAGCAACCTGTCTCTATTATCACCCCGCTCCTGAGGGTTTTGTAAACTTTCAATAAGTAAACTTACTTATTAATAAAATCTATATTCTATGGTCTATTCTATAGGTTTTATAAATTTTTCTGACTGAACTGCACGACTAGCCATCGCTATTCTTCCAAAAATTCCTGCTTCGGCTCTCAGAAATTGACATAGAATGACGGCGATTCTCCTCATCCTCTAACGCGCTTTTTAGCCATTCGCCATGTCCTTACGTCTTTTTCTACAGTCCGGCGTTGCAGCCTGCGGCCCAATCGGCTCGACTCGCTCTCTGGCGTTTTGGCTAGGGGTGGCGATCGCCAGCCTGTTTGCCACGGTTTCCCCCTCCCTAGCGCAATCCGTCGGATCGCCCGCAGCCGGATCACCCACGCTGGGGCAGCCGATTCGGCTCAGTCAGTCCGCCCTCGACGACACGCTCCAACTCAACGACAGCAGCGATGCCGTTGCCCAACTGCAAACCCGGCTGACGCAATTGGGCTACTACAGCGGGCCAATTTCGGGAACCTTTGGGCCGCTGACGCAGGAGGCAGTCATTAAATTTCAGGAGGCGCAAGGTCTGACTGCTGATGGCATTGTGGGGCCAGCAACGGCATCGGCGTTGGCCCGTGCAGGGAGTCCTGCGTCGGGGGCGGCTTCGTCGTCCGATTCTCTTCTGCAAGTGGGAGATGCAGGGCCAGCGGTGACCGCCCTGCAACAGCGGCTAGCTATAGCAGGTTACTATCAGGGCACAGTGGACGGCACCTTTGGCCCCCAGACGGAAGCGGCGGTGCTGGCTTTTCAGCAGGCCCAGGGGTTAACGGTAGACGGCATCGCGGGGCCGGCGACCTTGGCGGCGCTGGCAAATGCCCCCCAGGCGATCGCCCAACCCAGCCCCCCCGCCACACCTTCAGTCAATCCTCAGGGTTCTGCCCAGCCTGTTTCTCCGCAGCCGATTACCGCTGCGCCGCCGCTCGTCCAGTCCGCCCCTGTCGAACAGCCCGGACTAGTGACGACCCCACCGCCCGGAGTCGTTGACCCAGCCAGCCCGGTCGTCTCTGTGCCGCCAATCGCCCCTACCGCACCTCCCATTGCCGCCGCCCCGCCAGTCTCACCCAATCCCGTATTGCCGCCGCCCAGCGCAGGCGTATTGGAGTTGCAAAAGCAGCTATCGGAGCGGGGGTTGTATCAGGGGCCGCTGGATGGCGTGATGGATTTGGCTACTCAGCAGGCAATCGAGCAAGCGCAGCGCAACTATGGACTGAGCCTAGGAGATTGGGCCCCTTAGGCGCGGTTGTGTTGATTTTGGATTTTGGATTTGCGGTTTTGGATTGCTAGTCCACCGTTTGTAGGTCTTCTAGTAATTTCAGTGGTCGCTGTGCCTAAGAGAAGGGAACCTCGCAAAGCAAAACAGCGTGCAGCACTTGTCTACACGCTGTCTAGTATTCACTAAAACCAGGTTTCTATCCCCTGGAGCTATTTGCGGCTTAGGGCTAGTCGATGAAGCCCATCAGCACGTCGCCCGTTTCGTTGGCAACATCGTTGGAGGCGATGGGGCGACCGCCGGGCAGCAGCGAGGCTTCGAGCAGGCGCGGATCGCTAGCGACGATGGGGCGACCACCAGGCAAAGTCAGATCGTCGCGCACCAGTAGATCAGTTGCAAATACCGGCCGCTGTCCCGGCAGCACGTCGTCCAGAACTTGCAGGCTGCTGGCTTCAATAGGGCGGTTGTTCAAAATCGTGCCATAGACCTCTAGCTTGCCTGCGGCAATGGGGCGCAGACCGGCCACCGAGAAATTTTCGTAGACTTCCATCTGAGCAGGGCCCACGGGGCGATCGCCCACATATCCCGACAGTTCACCTGCCTTCTTTCGCGGCTGCACCGAAAGCGCCGTTACATCGCTCGTATTCTCAGCAGGGGTTGTTTCTTCGGGTTTCACAGTATTTGCCACGTCACTCACAGATTCCTCCTTTGGGGCACTTGCCACACCGCGCCCATTGCTTTGACCGACCTCAGCACCTTCCATCTGATAGGCACTCCTTATAAAACGACGATGGTTAAATATTTCTCAGAATCTTTCAGATATCGCTAAACGCCTTAAAAGCCCTTTGCTAGAGTCCGTCTACCAACACAATGGTTCCCTAAAACGTCAGTTCCCTAGAAGCGAACCTGCTTCCAGTAAGTCTATAAAAACCGAACTCCCCATGCCGTTTCTCGAAGTGCAAACTCTTGAGCAAAGACTTCCAGGCCAAGTGTCAAAACTGAATGCGTTGACACGACTTGCTCAGGGCACATCGCTAAGAGCAGGGTCGGCAGGCGAAACTAGACCAGTAGCGCTTGCTACGCTTAGCGTCGGTTAGCCATATTATACGGGCTTGCGGCCCTAGCTTAACTTCAGTGTCTCCTATCAAAATCATAGTAATAATTTAATAACTTTTTGAAATACCTTAACAAAGAAAAACTTATCGTTTAGTAGAACACCCGAACTTAAATCTAAACCTAAGTGGCTCGGAAATCCACACCTGTCGCTGTCGGATGCCCCGCTGCAATTCTGCGCGTATTTTGCGTATAACAGAGAATGCAACTCCTTTCCAGGTTATGGCTCCATGAAACCGCGTACAGCATCTCCTCTAGGCTCGCCGTTTGATTCGCCCCAGGTCATGGTTGACGCGAGCGCGACGGATGAGAGATTTGGCGAGGGCAGCAGGATGGAGTTTTATAGCCAGGACGAAGTGCAGCATATCCTTCAGGTGGCGATCGCCCGCCAGGCTCGGTCTTCTGGCACGGTGGAGCATCTGACTCGTGCCCAACTGCTGGAAATTGCAGAGGAACTGGGGATTTCTCCCAGCGAACTCCACGAAGCCGAAATTGAGTGGCGGGCCCAAAGCGGCGAGATGCAGGAGCGGCAGGCGTTTGACCAAGCGCGGAAGGGGCGGTTTCAGCGGCGAGTCACGCGCTATTTGATTGTCAACGGATTTTTGGCGGGCTGTGCGCTGCTGGCGAGTGGCGGCGCGAGTATTATGGGCGTGCCCTACATTGCGCTGTTTTGGGGCATGTTTTTGGCGCTGGACGGCTGGAATACCTATGGACTGACGGGCGATCGCTATGAAGATGCCTTTCGCAGGTGGCAACGTCGCCATCGCCTCAAGCGCTCTGTACATTCATTGCTGACCCGCTGGCTCAAGCCTTAGCATGTTTTCCAAAAAACCAAGGCTTTACGCTAACCCTTAAACGGTTGCATGAGTTGGTTGCATGAGTTGGTTGCATGAGTTGGATTAACTGTTGCCCTATCAAGATTTGTGGGAATTTTAGCGATAGGTTTCCCCAATTTTGAGCGCCGGTCATGGGCAAGCTGCTGTTGCGGGTCGTCCGCTCAAAATTTTGATGGCAGGGTCGCCGAAGCGCTACCGACTGGCTAGAATGACAGTTATCGCCACATCTGGTGAATTTCGCAGACTACAGCGCCCGTCCTTTATTCATCATACGTTCAGGTCGTCGCTACACGGCTGTTCCTCTTGCAGGATTCAGCAGTGTTCTCTGGTGCAGCCTCCGCCCTGCGTCGTCCTGAGTATTCTGCAAAGTCTTGCGGAAAAGTCTTGCGGATCTGGATCGGGGTTCATTACTCTGCTGGGCAGGCGCTCTAGCCTTTTGGGTCAGCAAGTTGCGGTTTCCTGTAGCGTCCTGAAGCCAGTCCCTCTTGCAGGTGACCTCAGCAGCCAGCGGTTTGAAAACCGGAAGTTTTGAAAACCGGACGCATGGTTAGGGCGATCGCCCCTCTCCTGATTACTCCCTTACTCCTTGCCAGGTCGAATTCATCGGAGCCTTGAGTCGGATGCCGTCAGACCCGAATATTGGTCGCATACTTCAGAATCGCTATCAGCTTGTAGGCTTGCTCGGTCAGGGGGCGATGGGAAAAGTCTATAAAGCGGAAAACAATTTGCTGGGCGGGGTGCCTGTGGCAGTCAAGTTTTTGTCGCAAACCCTGCTGAACCAAAAGATGCGCGATCGCTTTATGCGAGAAGCCACCACCTGCGCCCTGCTGGGACAGCGGAGTATGCACATCGTCAAGGTCACCGACTACGGCGTAGACGAAGACGAAATTCCCTACTACGTGATGGAGTACCTCCAAGGGGATAGCCTGAGCGAAATCATTATGCGCCAGCCGCTGCCCCTGCCCCGCTTTTTGAACCTGACGCGCCAAATCTGTCTGGGCTTGCAGTGTGCCCATGAGGGCATTCCCATTGACGGCGAAATTTGCCCGATTGTGCATCGCGACATTAAACCCAGCAATATTCTGATTACTCGCGATGCGAGTATGGGCGAGGTGGCAAAAATCCTGGACTTTGGGATTGCTAAGACGCTCCAGGCTGACAGCAACCAGACCAACTGTTTCATGGGCACGCTGGCTTACTCTTCACCAGAGCAGATGGAGGGACACGAGCTAGATGCTCGCTCTGACATCTACAGCCTGGGCGTGATGATGTTTCAAATGCTGACGGGCAAGATGCCGCTGAATGCGGATACCCACAGTTTTGGCGGCTGGTATCGTGCCCATCATCAGCAGCCGCCGCGCTCTTTGACCGAGGCTAATTCTAGCCTGCGCGTGCCCAAGGCGCTGGAAACGCTGATCATGAGCTGTCTGGCCAAGTCGCCGGGCGATCGCCCCCAAAGCGCCAACGAAGTCATCAAGCAACTGAAGCCGTTCGAGGAGCGCTACATTCCAGGACGTAACGTGGCAGCGGTCATCGGAGACACGCTCCACAAAGTGCCCGTTAGTAAGACCAAACTGCCACCGCCATCTGACACAATCGGCCGAGCCTATTCCTGGCCCGCCAACAAGCCCATCGGCGACATCTCGTTCCCCAATCCCGTCCGGACTGATCAGGGAATACTGCCCAGCATCTGGGTCATGCTCTCAGAAAAAGAAATCTTTTCTCGCCATGCCTGCACTCGCTACAACCAGTTTCTTTTTGCCCCGTCACCACATCCGTCGCTCCTCTGGCTAACGGTGCTATATACGCGCAGTGCGGGCGCACGCTGGCTGTCTTGCTATCTGGACTTGAAAACGCCACAGGGAAAGCAGATGGTGCGACTGCTCAGCGAGTCGGGGCAATATCGCCTGCTGTTTTTTGCCCAAGAGGAGCCGCAGCGCTGTGCCCACGTCATGACCTCGACTATTGCACTGGCTCAATGTGAACGGCTTAAGCAATGGCTGACAATGGGCCAAATGACCCCTGGGCTTAACCAGTTCAACGCCACGAAAAATCAGCTCAAACTGGCGCTGGAAGATCTGAAGCCCAAGATTTTGATGAAGCTCGAATCGCTTTATGATGACGGCGTTGACCTGTCGGGCTGAGCGAGTCGCAGAAACCTCAGAGCAAAAAGCGCACGGTGACAAACAGAGCGCTGGTAATCAGTTGCGCCACCATCACCGGAAAGCCGTAGTGAAAAAACCGCTTGAAGGAGATGCGGCGGCCGTGCTGCTCGGAAATGCCAGCGGCGACGATATTGGCCGACGCGCCGGCCAGCGTGCCGTTGCCACCCAGCGTTGCGCCAAACATCATGGCGTAAAACAGCGGCAGCACCTCTGGCGGAAACTGACCCGCATAGCTCGGTTCCAGCACTTCTTGTCCTGCCATGCCCACATTCACCAGATATTGCTTCAGCAGGGGCACCATTGCCACCACCAGCGGAATGTTGGGCACGACGCTGGACAATAGCCCCACTAAAAACAGCAGCAGGATGGAACCCAGGAAAATGTTTTGTCCCAAAATTGCTGCCAGGATGCCAGAGATGCCGCCGATCACGCCAGTCTTTTGCAAGCCGCCAATCAGCACAAAAATCGACATAAAGAAAATCAGCGTACTCCAGTCCACATCGCGCAGGATGTTGTTGAGCGTATCAATTTTGCTGTGGTGGGCCAGCAGGAGGGCCAGCGCTGCGCCCATCAGCGCCACGCCCGCCGGGGAGACAGGGACGGGCAGCGACTCGCCAATGACGAAAAATACCAGCACCAGCGCAACGATAATCGCGCCGACGGACAGGACGCGGGGATGATTGATTTCTGGGTGGGGCAACTGGTCGAGGTTGGTTAGCTCAGTCCGCCAGATTTTGCGAAATAGGACAGGGGTCATGACCAGAATAGTGAGCAGGGCGATCGCCCCTCCCAGGCTCAATCGGCTGAGATACTCGACGAAGCTGATATTAATGGCATCGCCCACAATAAACGTTGCCGGATCGCCCACCAGCGTCAGCAGACCCGCACTATTGGACACCAGCACCATCAAGATCAGCAGCGGCACAAAGTCTACGCCCACGTCGGCCGCCAAAGGGGGCAACAGCGGAGCTAGCAGCATGACCGTCGTGGCATTGGGCAAAAAGGCGCAGACCAAGGAGGTGATACCTGTAATCGCTAACAAAAGCCGATTTCCCTTGCCTTTGGCAAGGATGACCATTTGCGTGGCTAGATAATCGAAAATTTTCGTTGGCTCAAACGAGCGCACCAGCACCATGACACCAAAAAATAGGGCGATCGTGGAATAGCCTGCGCCAATGTAGCCAATCGCTTCGTTGAGCGTCATGACGTTGGTAAACACCAGCAGCAGCGCCCCCAGAAAAGCGGCGATGGTGAAGTGTATCCACTCCGTCATGACCAAAAAAATAACCGTGCAAAACAGGCCCAGAGCAAGAATTGCGGGTGTGTTTTCCAAGGCTGTTCTCCCTGTATGGATGAGTGGTAGGCAATGAACCGGAGCGGAGATCAGGGAACGACTGCATTAAAGTTCAGCCTTTAAGTGTCTCCTTAGGTGACGGTTTGACGCAAGGGGAATAGAGAATAGAGGGCGTGTTTTTTGGGACGTGGGAAACCAGGGAATTTTCGGACACTTGGCTTAGTGTAATTCGGGCTTGGGCAAAATTTGGCGATCGCCCCTCACTTGGCAGGGCGACCCCCAGCATACGGTCTGCGCGGGCATGGAGTGAAACACGGCGCTGCGGGCCCCGATGACGGTATTCGCCCCAATTTTGACCCCCGGGGCGATAAAACAGTCAGCAGCAATCCAGGCTCCGTTGCCGATGGCGATCGCCCCAGTGATCAGCCCAAAGGCGGGATCGGTCACGTCGTGGCTGCCGGTACACAGGTAAGTCTTTTGAGAAATAACGCAGTGCGTCCCCACCCGAATCGGGGCAAGGCTGTAGAACACCACGTCATCCCCCACCCAGCTATGGTCGCCAATCTCGACTTTCCAGGGATAGGTGAATCGAGCCGTGGGGCGAATCACCACACCCCGCCCGATTTTTGCCCCAAATAACCGCAGCAGGGCCCGGCGCGGCGCATGGTGACTATGCAGCGTCAGCGGAAAGGCGATCGCCTGCACCACCCACCACAGCATCACCACCCAGCCGGGCCGCCCCCGCACAAAACCTCGTGGGTCATATTGCCGCAAATCTATCAAGGGCGGCGCATCCAGCACAGGTTCTAGCCTTTCCCCGTCTGCCCCTGGCCTCTGTACTGCCGCTGACTCAATCGGTATCGGGTTGCTCAACTCAGCAGAATCTTGTTTTTTTCCTGCCATTGAGTCTTCCTCCCATCCAAACCTTGAGTCGGGCATCGCGAAATCCTGCAATTCAAAAGCGTGCGATCGGCAACGACGAAACTGATGGGAATCCGCAAAACACCCACGAGAAACGCCGCCAAACTCGCAGCAGTCTGCGTCTCTTGCGTCTCTAAAGTAGCGTTTTCCGCACTTCAGCCGTCCCTGGCTTCTGCCGTAAGATGTAAGGTAAATCGGCTGTTTGCGGTGCAGCCTGAGATGCCGCCACTTGGCGCTAAGTTTCTGCACCCGATTTTTGCACTCAGCAACCTGCATTGAACATTGAAGTCGATATCGTTCAGCATTTTGGTTCAGTTTTCGGAAGGTGGGGCTGACAATGGGATTTTTCGATTCTGAAATCGTTCAACAAGAGGCGCGTCAGCTATTTGAGGACTATCAATCGCTGATGCAACTGGGGTCGAGCTATGGCAAGTTTGACCGCGAAGGAAAAAAGATTTACATCGAGCAGATGGAATCGATGATGGAGCGCTATCGCATTTTTATGAAGCGCTTTGAACTGTCGGAAGATTTCACGGCACAAATGACCGTCGAGCAGCTCAAAACCCACCTCGGTCAATTTGGCATCACGCCCCAGCAAATGTTTGACCAGATGCACGCGACGCTAGAACGCATGAAAGCGGAGCTAGAGAAGGGTTAAAGGTTAGTTAAAGGTTAGAGGTTGTGTGCCTCAACCTTAACTCTCACCGCTCTCGCGAGATGCTAGTTCTTGCCAATCCACCTTGCCCGCGTGGATACTGGCCTGTTCGGTAGGAATATCTTCGGGCAGCAGCGTGGTCAGCACTTCGTCGGTGAGGTTGGAGAGAACTGCGAGGCGGTTGGCCTGCTTTTCGATGGTTTTTTCAAACAGGTTGCGGACGGTGCGCCCGTTGCCAAACGTGCGATCGCGCTTCACATACAGCGCCTCGAAGCGTTTCAACAGCGTATCGCGGGCTTCGGGCGTGAGCGTGAAGTGGTTCTTCTTGCCCATATTTTCAAAAATTGCCAGCAGTTCCTCCGGCTTGAAATGGTCGAAATAGAAATAGCGATTAAAGCGCGACTTCAGCCCTGGGTTTGATTCGATAAACACCGACATCTCATCGGTGTAGCCCGCAACAATCACCACGAGGCGATCGCGATAGTCTTCCATTCGCTTCAGCAGCGTGTCGATCGCCTCCTGCCCGAAGTCCTTGCCCGTTTCTGGGGGCACCAGCGCATAGGCCTCGTCGATAAACAGCACCCCATCCAGCGCTGAGGTCACCACTTCATCCACCTTTTTCGCCGTTTGCCCCACATAGCCCGCCACCAGCCCCGCGCGATCGGTTTCGATCAGGTGCCCCTTTTTCAAAAAGCCTAACCCCTGAAAAATCCGGCTCATGATGCGGGCAACAGTTGTTTTCCCGGTTCCCGGTGGTCCGCAAAACACAGAGTGCAGCGACACCTGGGTTTGCGCCAGCCCGCGCTCCTGTCGGATTTTCTGCACCTTTAGGAAATTGGTCAGGGTTTTCACCTCTTCTTTGATATTGTCCATGCCGACGAGTTCATCCAGCTCCGCCAGCGCCTTTTGCAAGATCTCGTCAAGTTCTTCTGGTGTTTTTTCTGGCACTGCCGCTGCATCTGGGGTGCTGGAGTCAGCGGGCGGTTGGTCAGGGCCGCCTGTGGTCTGAGGCAGGGGCCTTGGCAGGGCACTGGCTAGACCCTTTTCGTAGCTTTCTAAAGGAGCAATGCTATGCAGCCCTTGCCAAATTTTCGACAGCGCTTCCATTTCCTGCATGGAAATCACGTCGTCTGCCTTAGCCACCACCTGCGCGAACTTATAAATCACATTCACTGCTTCGCCGAGGAAATCCGTCCCCTTTTCCTCATCCAGTTTTTTTACCAGCGAGGGCAAGCTGAGCTGATCGGGTTGAGAAGAGGCTTTGACCCGATCCAGGATGGTTTGCAGCGTAATTTTTTGATACTTGAGGCGATCGTCGCTGGAAAACTCCCACTTGCTATTGGCAATGCTGAGGGTGTCTTTGTCGTCGCGGATTAGCGCGTCCATCATCAGGTAGGCCAGCAGTTCTGCTGACCCAATTTCCTTGTTGCTGCGGCTGCAAATCTGCACCACTTTGGCAAAATCCGTCAGCGCAACTTCTGCGAGGCGAGGGTCGTGCTTGAGCAATGGCGCAAGGGATTTGTGCAGGTCAGTCACATCTTGCCGCACTTGCCGAAAGCCAACGATTTGCCGAAAATCCACAGAATCCTCCTGGGCCGCTAGAGAAACCGTCTTAGCAACGTTGGCACAACGCCGGGAAAACGGTGGCACAACGTCGGGAAAAGCTGTAGATATCTTAATCGTTTGCTGCGAATAGCGGCGGCCGCAAACCTGCTAGGATGGGCAAAAAATTGGCTGTAAACGCATTTGTAAACGCATTTAGCGATGAAAGAAAAGTTTCTGGAGTGGTTAAACCTGGCGCTGATGGCAAATCTATTCTTTGTGCTGTTTGCCTTTGCCTGGTTTGCGATCGCCCTCCTCGGCAAATCCCTGAATCTCCCCCTTGGCTTTGACCTATGGTATTCCCTCTGGGAACCCGTTTTTACCCCCGCGATCGGCATCCTCATGGCAGGCGCAATCCTCAGCGGCGTAGCTAGTTGGGTATCCAAAAGACTCAGCTCGCAAGAGCGCTAGCGCTGATGCACTTGAAACACAGCTAGTTATGACAGGACGCTAGCTTATCGGCGAAGCCAAGGGATGTCGTGATTCCAGGGAATGCGGCGGACGATGAAGCGACAGAGAACGGCGTGGGTGGTTACGTCGTCATCGACCTGACGCTCCTGCTCTACCAGCAGCAGCAACAGCCGCAGCGAAAACTCTAGCTTGCCGTCGTCGGGCAGTCCCCGTGCTGCACCTAGGTCTACCAGCGGCGCAGCCACCTGCAAAATGCCTTCTGGGGTGCGCTTTAGCATGTCTTCTGCCACGATCCGTTCGCTGAGGGACTTGCCTGGTGCAATGACGCTAAAGACTTGCGGGCGAGAGAGGTCGAGATTCATGCTGGGCGTAATTCGGATGACTCGGCGCGATCGCCCCTGAAAATTAGTCAGCGAACTCCGGTCCCAGTCCACATAAATCGGCACGGGCGATGCATTGCTGATGCTCAGCGCCAGCTCAGAGATCGGCTCAAATCCGTAGCGCGGCTTCAGCCCCACATTAATATTGACCTTGCCCTGCAAATTGGCGCGGGTCAGTTCTTCCTTCAATCCATTTTGGTCAAGCTGCACCGTCGCCCAGTCTTCCATCTCGCCTAGCGCCTGCCGGGCCACGTAAACCAGCGTCAGCGCGTACACCACAATAATCAGCAAATCTAGACCCGCCATGAGCAATGCGCCTTATCAAGAGGCCGTATCGAGAGCCTGAATCAAACCATTCAAATTTCTGAAGGGTAGTCAAACAAAACCGAATCCTTGCAAACAGTTCAGGCTCTCAAAACAATGTAAAAAGAGAGTAACATTATCAGAGATTCGGCTTATCGAATCCTGACGTTTCACTAGGTTGCACATGCAAAGCCGCATCCTAGTGTCGCACTTAAGCTGTTCAAGTGGCAGGTGACCTCGTGTTTGTTCTCAGCGGCTACGAATACCTTCTAGGATTCCTTATCGTCTGTGGCATTGTTCCGTTTTTAGCGCTAGGGTTGTCTTGGGTGCTGCGTCCTAGCAAGCGGGCTGGCGTGGAGCGGCGCACCACCTATGAGTCAGGCATGGAGCCAATTGGCGGAGCCTGGATTCAGTTCAACATCCGCTACTACATGTTTTCGCTGGTGTTCGTCATTTTTGACGTGGAAACGGTGTTTCTCTATCCCTGGGCGGTCGCCTTTAACCAGCTAGGGCTGCTGGCCTTTGTGGAGGCGCTGATTTTCATTGCGATCCTGGTTGTTGGTCTTGTGTATGCGTGGCGGAAAGGAGCACTGGAATGGTCATGAATCCTGGCACAACAGAACCTAAGAACTTGCTAGAAGGTCTACAGAACCCCATCGGTCGCCCAGAGGTTACGAAGGATCTTTCGGAAAACGTGATCCTGACCACAGTCGATGATTTGCACAACTGGGCGCGGCTGTCGAGCCTCTGGCCGCTGCTCTATGGAACCGCTTGCTGCTTTATCGAGTTTGCGGCGCTGATTGGCTCCCGGTTTGACTTTGACCGTTTTGGTCTGTTGCCGCGATCCAGTCCGCGCCAGGCCGACCTGATCATTACCGCTGGCACTATCACCATGAAGATGGCTCCGGCGCTAGTGCGGCTTTATGAGCAGATGCCCGATCCGAAGTATGTGATCGCGATGGGGGCCTGCACGATTACGGGCGGCATGTTCAGCATGGACTCGCCAACGGCAGTGCGCGGTGTAGACAAGCTGATTCCGGTGGATGTCTACATTCCTGGCTGCCCACCGCGTCCCGAAGCCATCATTGATGCCATCATCAAGCTGCGGAAGAAGATTTCTAGTGAGGCGCTGGCAGAACGGGGCGAAGTGGCGCAAACCCACCGCTACTACACTATTTCCCACGGCATG
Organism: Thermoleptolyngbya sp. C42_A2020_037; assembly: GCF_015272455.1. Lineage (NCBI taxonomy): Bacteria > Bacillati > Cyanobacteriota > Cyanophyceae > Oculatellales > Oculatellaceae > Thermoleptolyngbya > Thermoleptolyngbya sp. C42_A2020_037. The sequence continues at coordinate 19,133 of NZ_JACYLP010000012.1, read as the reverse complement.
AAGGAAGTATCGCCGATTCTGACTGGGAAGTATCTGGAGGCAGACACACGCAAGGCTCCGCCGAAGGAACTGGCCGAAGCGTTTGGAATGCCTATGTCGCCCGCGTTGGAAGCTGAAAAGGAGGCCGTGGATCGTGGCTGAAGAGACAACCCCTACTCCCCAGGAAACCCCTGAAGCTGCGCCGATTGTCGAAGTTGGCAAGGTGTCTAAGTGGCTCGCTGAGAACGGCTTTGAGCATGAAGCCCTAGAGCCGGATCATCTGGGTGTAGAAGTGCTGAAGGTGGATCGGGAGTTTCTAATTCCCTTTGCAACGGCGCTCTACGCCTATGGGTTCAACTGTTTGCAGTGTCAGGCGGCCTACGACGCGGGGCCGGGTGAAGACCTGGTGAGCACCTATCACCTAATCAAGATTGCCGATAACGTCGATCGCCCGGAAGAGGTGCGCGTGAAGGTGTTTGTGCCGCGTGAAGATCCGCGAGTGCCTTCGGTCTATTGGATCTGGAAGGGGGCCGACTGGCAGGAGCGCGAGAGCTACGATATGTATGGCATTGTCTATGAAGGGCATCCTAACCCGAAGCGAATCTTGATGCCGGAAGATTGGGTCGGTTTCCCTTTGCGGAAGGACTACATTTCGCCCGACTTCTTTGAATTGCAAGACGCTTACTAAGCGGATTGTCCTGTTTTAGCTGTTCAAGCTAGCTGTTCGATCTTGCTGTCCAGCTTGACGACTGGTTGTTTCGCGCTTGGGGGCTTTTTGCTCCTGGGCGTTTTGCTTTTTGGTAGGGTGCTGGGGGCGATCGCCCCGACAAAAATTTGATTCATCTGGGAAGTGCCGTGCTAAACTTGCGGGCAAAAATCGATATCTAGATTTAGCAGGCGATCGCCCTTTGTCCGCTATCTGTAGCGCGATCGCCTATTCGTTCCCCTCACTTCTGCAAGCTTATGACGGCATCGTTTTTTTCTCTATGGCATCGGTCGGATCTGCGCTCTGGGCGTTTAGCAGAGGGACAGATCTGGGCGCGGCTGGTGCTGGGGGCGATCGCCCTAGGCAGCAGTGTGGGCGTTGCAGCGTCTGCCAGCGCAGGCCCAACCGAGCAGATGCATCCAAATTCTGTAGTGCAGCCCCAGCGCGTAGCACAGCGCATCGTAGATGGGCTGCCGCCGCCGCCGGATGCAGGAGCAGGAACGTTCTATCCGCAACCGGGGGCCGCCGTGGGGTCAGACGGGCGCGGGACAAGCACGGCCCAATTTTCAGGCCAGCAGTACGTGGTTATTGTAAATGGCAACAGTCCGCTGCTGCTGTCTCAGGTGCAGCAAGTTGCCCCCGGCGCTGGACTCCAGTCCTATCAGGGGCAACAGGTGATTCAGGCGGGTGTGTTTGGAGAGGAGTGGACGGCATCGCAGCAGGTGCAAGCACTAGCGGCGCAGGGGATTACCGCACAGGTCGTAGCCGTGTCGGGTGGCGTGGCTCCGGTGCAAACGATCTATCCCGACGCCGCCCAGGCCTCGCTCGACCCGCTGCCGCCTGCGCCGCCCGCAGAGGTTCCCTTTGGGCAATATCCAGTGCTGGAGCCACAGCCCGCCCCTGCCTACGACTATGGAACTGCCGACCGAAGTCGGGGCTACTACGTGCTGATTCCTGGCTCGTCTGGCAGTCTGTCTCGCGTGAGTGAGCAGGTGCGGCTGCTGAGCGAGGGCTTTCCAGTGGCAGGGCGGGTGCAGGAGCGCGATCGCCCCCACGGCCCCCATGTGCTGGTGGGGCCCTTTTCGGGACGCAGCGCCGCCGAGCGCTGGAATCGCTATTTCCGCGACTTCGGGCTAAATGCGCGGGTGCATTACGAGCGATAATCGCTCCTCGCTTAAACCGTCGTTTCAGCCATTGCGCCTGAGCTGTCGCGTCTAAGCTGTCAGGTTGAACCGCTGAAGCTGGGACTCTAGCGCCTGTGGCAGCAGCTTTCGCAGTTCGGCCTTGTTGCGAAAGGGCAGGCGGCTGGTGCTGGGCAGGTCAAAGGGAAACTGGCCGGGCACGTCCGAGCGCTCCATCTGCGCCAGCAAGATTTGCTCCGAGCGCTTGCTCTGGAGGGCGTAGCCAATTTCAACGCAAACCTTGGGGTCGGGAATCAGTTGCGGCGGCGTGCCGTCTAGATGCAGAATCGGCGTACCGTCGGCAATGAACAGCAGCGACTTGCGAATCTTCCGCATGAGGCTGCTGCTGAGGCGGGCGGGGCCATCCGTCAGGCGGTGTGACTCCTCCAGGGTAAGGGAAATGCGCGATCGCCCGTTGAACTTTTCAATAAAGGTTTGCAACTCCTCGCGCAGCAGGTCGCTAGATTCATCAAACTGCGTCTGATAGCACAGGAAAATAGTCGGATCAAGCTGCGACAGCGAATCCTGCTTGACGAAATACATTTCGTGGCTGATCAGGTCGATATTGGCGATCGCATAGCCGCCGCTGCCCTCGATGTAAAACTCTACCGTGTCACCATCCAGATAGCGCTGAAACCACTCCGTTTCCCGCACCTCGGCGCTGTCGTCGAGAAAATCGGCCCGCAGCGCCGACTTGAGCAAGCTGTTCTTGCTAAGGCGGAGGTCATGGGGGCGCTTTTCCACCTCGCGAATTGGCTCGTATTCTCGCAAATACCAGGCTTTTAGAGCAATGATAGCCATAGGTGAATCTCTCGCAGGCGAGGATGGAATGAGTCTAGATTACAGGCGATCGCCGCCTAGTCAAACCGGAGGGTATCTTTGCTTCGGCAGCCCAACATCTCCTCCATCAATATAGGACAATTGTACTATATTTTCGGATGTCGGTTGCGCTCTCTTTGCCCAGATGCGTGACAAATGGAGTCGCTTGTTAAGCTTACGTTAGGTGATAGACCGCTGAACCCTAAAATTTGGGACATTCCCACCCAGACCCGCAAGTTTCCGCATGAAAAACCCTTTTTCTCAGGCATTTCAGCTTTTATTTCTAGCTGTCCTGAAATGGCAAAAAGACAATTGCCTGGATATGGGCGCGACGCTCTCTTACCACGCACTGTTTTCCCTGTTTCCCCTGTTGCTGCTGTCGCTCAGTCTATTGGGGTCGCTGCTCGGTCGCAATGCCGAACTTTACACCAGCCTGCAAACCCTGTTGCAGGAGGCGCTGCCCCCAGAAGCCTACCGCATCGTCGAGAGTTCGATCCTTGTGCCAGGGCAAGACAGCCTCAGCATTGGGCTATTGGGTCTAGTGTTCTTGCTGGTTGCCGCCAGCAACTTTTTCTATTCCCTCGATCGCGCGTTTGATAAAATCTGGGGCGTTGCGTTTCAGCCAGAGCCCGGCCAAAGCCCCTGGAAAATCCTGCGGGTGATGCTGCGTAAAAAAGCGTTTTCTGTGATGCTGGTGATTGGCACTGCGCCGCTACTGTTTGTGTCGCTGGTTTCCGATTTATTAGTCCAAACTGGACTGGAGCTTTTAGAAAAAACGGGCGGCACGAGCGCTTTTCTAGAGCCGTTGGGGATTGATTCGGTAGAGATTGTCTGGGCGCTTCAGGCGCTCTTTTCGTTTCTGATCCTGGCGCTGATCATTATGATTTTGTTTCGGATTTTGCCCTCTACCAATGTCACTTGGGGGGATGTTTGGCTGGGGGCATTGCTCACCGCAGGAATGCTACTATTGCTGCAATATCTGGTGCATAACAGCGTGCTGTCGCTGGGCGATCGCTTTCGATCCTATGGAGTCGTGGGCCGGGTCATGGTGCTAATGTTTTGGATTTATCTCACCAGCCAGGTCTTCTTTTTGGGCGGCGAGTTAACCTATGTGTATGCCCAGCTTTTTGGCAGTCGGCGCAACGCAGACCCACAGCCAGAGCCATCGCTAGAATGATAGAAAAATAATAGAAAGCCTGGGGGAAAATACTTTAAAATCTAATGCTTTAAAATCCAACAGCACCCAGCCTCTCTACCGTTTATTTTCCCCTTTTCACAGCCACTTCGTAGAGCCTCACAGACATCAAAACTGAACGACTTGTTCGACTGGTTCAACTAATTGGTTCAACTAATTGATTCAATCAATTCATTCAAGTTCGGTCGATGTGATTACACTCCCTGTGTTGCCAGATGGGAAAATCTCAGTTCTTGAGTTGGGTGCTGTTGGGTTGGACGAGACAGATTGTAATAAACAGCGCTTTTACCTCTGTAGTGAACGTGTGAACTTGGCTGTTAATCTGCCAGGGAAGCCAGCAGATGAAGCGCTCTTAAAAGCCAGATCACCTATTAGCTTCAAGATTAAGAATAGACGATCTAGAGATGAAATCAAGTTAATGAAACCAAAGTTTACCTGCGGCGCTTTTATGTAAACTTTGAGCCGATTTCCTAACGTTTGGTAACGATTGCTAGTCGAAATAACAGAAACAGGCAGGGGATTCAATCAAGCGCTCAAATCCAAGCGCTCAAATCATCAAACATCCGACTTAATTCGACGAATCGGTAAGTTCGCAATCAGCGCTGTCGCCCGCTGATTATTTTCCAGCATAAACTCCGTCCCCTCTTGATCAATCTCCACGTAGCGCGACACTACTTCCAGGATTTCTTGGCGCATCTTCTCGATAGTGGCGGGCGGCAGATCCGTGCGATCGTGAGCCAGCACAAGTTGGAGGCGCTGCTTTACCGTTTCGCGGCTAGAGACTTCGGGCTGGCGAGGGAAGAGGCGGTCGAGAAGTTCGCTGAGCATAGGGCAGGGCTAACTGGGGAAGAGGGTGAGGAGAGAAACCCCCGTGCTAAGAGGGTCGGCACTGGCTAGCGCGAAGGGCTGCGGAACATGCGGCGGATGCGAGAGAGCAGGTCATCATGGCTGGCCGTGAAGTCCAGAAAAGGCACCGTTTCACCTTCTAAGCGGCGGGCGATATTGTCAAACGCTAAGCCCGCCAGCGAGAGCTTTTGCGATAGCACCAGCGGTTCGCCCTTATTCGTAGACACAATCACGCGCTCATCATCCGGAATCACTCCCAGTAGTGGAATGGCCAAAATTTCCTGGACATCGCTAACCGACATCATTAGGTCGTCTTGCACCATTGAGGGTCGGAGGCGGTTGACGATGAGGTGCTGCTTTCGCACGTCGTTGGCTTCTAGCAGCCCCACGACCCGATCGGCATCGCGCACGGCGGAGATTTCAGGCGTGGTGACGATCAGCGCTTCCTGGGCAGCGGCGATCGCATTTTGAAAGCCCATCTCAATGCCTGCGGGACTATCCACCAGGATGAAGTCGAACTGCTCCTTCATCGTTTCGATGAGCTGCTTCATCTGATCAGGATTCACCGCGTCCTTAGTGCGGTTTTGGGCTGCGGGCAGCAGTGCTAGGTTGGGCTGTCGCTTGTCTTTAATCAGCGCCTGATCCAGCCGACATTCGCCTGCAATCACCTCCATCGCGGTGTAAACAATGCGATTTTCTAGCCCCAGCAGCAGGTCTAAATTTCGGAGTCCAAAGTCTGCATCAATCACCACGACCCGCCGCCCCCGCTTGGCCAATGCCATGCCCAGGTTCGCAGTCGTCGTGGTTTTGCCAACACCGCCCTTGCCCGATGTGACGACAATAATCCGAGTCATGAAAATCGCCCCTAATGCTCCTAAAGCTGTTTGAGTAAACCCTGAACGAATGAAATGTGGAGATGAAATCGAAACCCTGGCCGATGCAATTTAGTAATGCAATCTAGCAGCCGCCTTGACAGGAGAAATCTTTTGCACAAAACCCTGAACCCTGGATTCTGTTAGGCATCGGGCGCTAACAGCCGCAGCTTGGAAAAATCTGCTGAGCGAGTAATGCGAATCCCTTCCGAGGCCACGTAAGCCACCTCCGGATAAAACTGTTCGGGTGGCTTTTCGGGGGCGCGGGCTAGGTGTTCGCCAATGCGGAGTTGGGTTGGCTCTAGCCGCAGCGCCATGATCAGACAGCGGGGATTGCCCGATGCACCCGCGTGGGCTACGCCGCGTAGCGTCCCCCACACCACAATATCGCCATCCGCGACGATCGAGCCGCCGGGGTTGACATCGCCCAGCACGACCACCGTGCCCGGATGCCGAATTTCCATCCCCGAACGCACCGTCGTTTCGACATAGAGTGGCTCTGCCAATGCTTGTCCGGTGGCTTCGGCGGGGGCGTTGAGATGGGCAACGGGCGTGTGTTGTTCGACCGAGAATCCGACCGTCGCTGCTGCCACCGCAGTTTGCCGACGGCTGGTGTAGACCCGCTTTAGGCAAAGCTGTTCCTGAGTCAGGGCTTCGTCGATGGACTGGAGTTGGCGCACGTCCAGCAGGCGATCGCGCGCGATGAGATGCACGGAGGTATTCGGCTGCCAAAAGCGATCGCCCGCACTGAGTCGCTGCTTGAGCTGCTGCCAGAGGTCGCCCCAGCTTACAGCAAATTCGCTCTCGCCTTCCGGCGGCAGCATCAGCAGCAGGCGGCCGCCTTCACTCTTAAAGCGAACCTGCGAATTGGGATGGGCGGCATCGGCAGGGGGTTGGGGCAGGGCCGACACCGTAGACACGGGGGAGGAGTCAGAAGTCATGAACCCAAAGGATGACGATTATGCAACAGGGCGAAATAACTATCCATATTAGTCGCGGGAGCGAGATTCGGAAAATGTTTTTCGCAGGATAGGGTAGCGCACTCGATGCCTAAGCCGCAGAGTCTACCTACGCCGCAGAGTCTCCCTAAGTCGTAGAGTCCACAGGTTGCAGACGCACAGATTGTAGACGCACAGATTGTAGACGCATAGATAGCAAACTCGTAGATGCAGACTCACAGATGCAGATTCACAGGTTGCAGACTCGTAGATGGCAAACTCACAGGTTGCAGGGTCTACAGGGTGCAGATTCACCGCGGCTAAGGTCGCCGACTGCCCAGCGCCGCCCAGTCGCGCAGCGTCGCGGGAGTCCACAGCCAGTTCTTTGCCAGTGCCGTTTGATCGAAACTGGCTGGATTGCTCAGCATGACCATCTGATAGTATGCGGCAGACTGTTTCAGTAGCTCGGTTGCACTCTGAGAAAATTTGGGGTCGAGGGCTGCCTGCTGCAAGGCCAGCGCTACTCCGGCATAGGCGGTCAGCGCTTCGGGATTGGTAACAGACTGAATCGGCGGCGGACAGTTGAGGGCGGCTCGGTCGTCTGCTGCGTCTACGGAGTCGGGAATCGGCTGTGCCAGCATCAGCGCCGCCGCCCGACACCAGACTCGCGCCGCGTCTACCGACTCACCCTTGGCATAGTGGGCAAAGCCCAGCGCATTCCAGTAGGCGGCGGCATCGGGCCGTCCTTCGGCCGCCAGTTTCCAAAACCGCTGCACGTCGTCCACGCTGTAGATATTTCCCTCCTGCTGCTGCCATTGCCATCCCAGTCGCCCCATCAAAAACATCAGTTCGGGATAGCTGGCATTGCGCCATTCGGAGGGCACTGCGTCGAGGGCGACTTTGGCATCCAGCAGCGCATTTTGATCCAGCAGTTGGGCGATCGCCTTTTCCGCTTCGGGCAGGTTTTCGCGCTTCAGGTTCAGGATAGCCGCGCCTGCAAGCTGGCTGGTTTCAGTCGTGCCAACGGGCATCGGCGGCGCGCTGGGCGTATAGGCGTTGTCCATCGGCGGCAGCAAATCAGCGGGTGATGGGTCGCGGCGGAGCAGTCCCATCGTGTAATGAAACGAGGAGAGGGCGATCGCCATTGCGCCTGCACCCGCCAGCGGCAGCAGGATGTGCTGCTTTTGCAGTCGGCCAGGCTTGCGGGCGGGATGGGCTGCCCGGCTGTCCCGCAGCGCCGGAATACGGTCGGCCGTGGGAATCATGTCTACAGGCGTAATCGCTCGGTGAGAATCCTGGGGTGTAGCCGTCTGCTGCTGAGATTCTGGCTGGGAATTTGGCTGGGAATTTGGCTGGGAATCCTGCGGTGGCGCAGCCGCTTCTGAAGAGTCCAGGGAGGTCGCAGGCGCATGGCTAGCCAGCCACCGATAGGTCGCCGCTGGAGACACGGGCGCATCGACCGGGCGGGCATCCTGAGTCGCGTCGGTGGCCACGTTCATCAGGTCAACGGGGCGGGGGGTTAGCTGCTGCAACAGGTCTGCGGCATTGGCGGCATTCGCCGTTTCATTCTGCTGGGGAGCAGGGGCAGAAGACAGACTGAGGGAGGTTGGGGCGGTGCTGTGGTCTGCCGGATCTGCGTGCTGTGCCAGCAGCCGACCCAGGTAGCCGCCGGGAAGCTCCAAGGGCGATTCCCCTAGGGATCGCTTCGCGAATCGCCCCTCTGCTGCTGGTTGATCCGCCGTACCCAGTCCCTCTGCTGGAGCAGATGGCTCTTGGTCATACCGTCCGAGGGTAAATAAGCCAGCACCCGGATGATGAATCGGCCACTGGGCGGGTCTGGACTCTGCCGCCTCGTCTAGCCGTTCGCTGCTGGTGGGCTGCACCTCTACCAGGCTGCCACTGCTGGCAAAGTCAAAATCAAACGGGTTTTCGGTGGCGACGGGCGCATCGAAATGAAACGGATTGTCGAACTCCAGCCCTGGCGAGGCCCAGTCGTGATCGAGCAGCACCGCCCGCGAAATGAGTTCAAAATCCTCATCTGGCTCTAGATCTGGAGCCAAATCTGGCTCTAGCAATCTCGACGGCGACAGCACCAAAGACGGCTCCTCCCCGGCCAGCAGCGGCAGGTCATAGGACGGGGGCAACTGCTGTAACCGATCGGCGGGATTGGTGTGGTGGCAATCGCCCGACACCAGGTATCCGTCAAACGCAGGGTGTAGGTACAGCACGGGCAGCGCCCAATACAGTTGATTAGACGTGTAGGACGAGATCAGTCCCTGCCGCGCCCGACTGAGGCTGAGGTCGATGGGGAAGCCCCGCCGCAGGTTGCGATAAAACAGGCGGGTCAGCGTCAGCGCTACGTCGTCGGGAATCTTTTCGGCCATCGCCAGCACAGCGGGAATGCCCCGGCTGACCAGCGCTTCGGCCAGGTTGCGCGTGTCTTGGGCGGGCTGGGCTTCGGCAGGCATTCCAGCAGCGGGAACGGCGGTGTGTGCGCCCCGGCAGGAATTGAACACCACCAGGCGAATGTCGTTATTCACCAGCAGCCCGGCCAGGTCGTCGCCGCTGAGGGTTTCTGTGAGTCCCGTGCGCGAGTTGACCAGGTACAGGTTGCCGCCGGATGCGCCTAGATTGCTGTGGCCTGCGTAGTGCAGGATATGGAAATGCCCCTGCTCCAAGGCGTGGGTTAGTTCTTCGCGGCCGGGCTGCTCCAGCACCGTCAGCTCTAGCTGGGGATGCATGCCCAGTCCCTCCAAACCTGACCCGGCGGGTCGCCGCAGTTCTTCTTGCAAATGCATGGCTTCGCGCATTAGCTCTAGCCGCTCCTGATCGGTGGGCGTGGCGACCACCATGAGGATGCGGACGGGCTGAGTTGGGCTGAGGGGACGGAGCGATCGCCCCCCCATGACCTGGATGCCCGTCTGAAAGCGCGAGAACACGACATCGGTTCCCGTGGCGATGGGATGGCGCAGATTGCCCAAACTGTCGCGATCGCCCCCGTTCATGACCTCCCACGGCAGCCGGGGCAGGCGCGACCCCTTCAGTCCCAGCCGCAGCCGTAGCATTTCGCCCTGGTGTTGGGCGATGCCCCGGGCAATCATCCAGCTATTCCGCAGCGTCCCCTGAAACAGCGCGTGATATAGCGTTTCGCCCAGTTCTGTGAGGCTGACGGGCAGCTCGTTCTCAGACTCAGATCGACGCGGCAGCTCAAACCCGCCCACTCGATAAAATCCGTGCCCCCGCAGCAGCCCCAGCAGCGGGTCATCCATCAACTGCCGCGCCAGCGCCAGCCATTCCTCTACTGTCCAGCGGAGTTGCTCCTCCGCCAGCGGCACGCCCGGCGCAACCCGCTCGGTTCGCACCAGATACTCGTCATTGCCCACAGGGGTTACGGAAAGATGAAACTCCTGAGTCACGGCTGTAGCGCTTCCCTAATGTGTGATGGATCGGGGCTTTCCATCTGATGTGGGGCGATCGCTAGCCAAAGTCCCAGAAGCCAGGAGACTCGTGTGATCCACACCTGGGGCGAACGCACCCGCAAAAAGCCCATCGCGAGATAGCTCGTGCAGTGTTGCCCAACGACGCGCCAGAGGTTGCGCTGCAATGCCTAAGGGTGGCCCAGTTTAGCCAGCCGTCGTGCGGAGCAAACCGCTTGATAAAACGTGTGGTAGTCTGTCCCTGCTTCTAGATCCAGAATAGCGCTGTTCGCGTGGCCTTGCGACAGAATCGCATTTAGCCCGACGAAGCCATTTCCGACAGCGGGTGAGGGGCGATTCGCGAAGCGATCCCCACGGGAATCGCCCATTGTGTGGCACTGCACCCCATCGGCCCACCGAAGGCCCGTGACATCTAGAATGCCCAATTGGCTAGACGCAGCCCGTCCCTAAAAAGTTGCGTGTAACGACTAAACTTCGCGGGTAACTTGAATCACGTTTTCGGTCACTTTCTCGAAGGTGTCGTCGTGGCTGATGACGAAAAGTTGGCGGAAGGACTTGAGGTTGGCGATCGCCTCAGCCAAACTTTCGCGGCGGGGGCGATCCATATTGGTCGTCGGCTCGTCGAAGAAGGCCACGTCTAGATCTGCCACCACGCGCAACAGGGCCAGCCGCACTGCCAGGGCCGCGCACATCTGCTCGCCCCCCGAAAGGTTGATAAAGCGGCGGGTGTAGCCTCCCTCGCGCACCAGAATTTCGTATTCCGCCGTCCACTCTAGCGACAGGTTGGGACGGTTCATTAGCTCCCGAAACAGGCGATCGCCCTCCTGAGACACCTGCTGCACATAGCGGGCGGTGATACGCGGGCCTGCGTCTTTGTAGGTTTTGCGGGCAAAGGTGATGAACTTATGGTTGTGCTTGCGCTGCTTTAGGTCGTGCTGGGCCTGGTCGCGCTGGGCGGCGATCGCCCCTAGTTCTGCCAGCTTGCGGTCTAGCTCTGCCAAAAGCTGCCTCTGGGGCGGCAATCCCCCACTGATCTGGTCTGCCTGACTGCGTTTGGCGCTGTAGTCGGCTTCGACCTGATGCCAGCGCTGCGGGTCATAGCGCTGTTGGAGTTCGTCCAGTTCGGCCTGCACCTGGGCCCGTTCGGCTTCCAGGGTCGCAACCTGGGCGATCGCCGCCTGAAGCTGCTGTTGTAGGCTGGGCAACGGTTCCGCCGTGGCTTGCGCTTGCAGAAAATGCTGGTAGCCCACCTGGTGCTGCTGGCGAATTGCGGTTTGCGTGTCTATCTGGGTTTCCAACTCGGCAAACTCGGCAAGCTGGGCATCCAGTTGGGCGATCGCCGCTGCTGCGTCTGCCTGTGAGGCTTTCAGCCGCTCGTACTGCGCCTGGAGCGTCGGCTGCTGGGCCAGGTCTTGCTGCAAAAGCTGGCTGCGCCCCCGTGGATCGCCCAGGTCGCTAAGGGCTTGGATCAGGTGCGATCGCCGTTCTTTGGTCGCTGTTTCTGCCTGGAGGGACTGCTGAAGCTGCTGGAGCCGCGACTGAGCCTGCTGCAACTCGCCCCGGAGACGCTGCTGCTGCGCTTGCTGGGCGGGTAAATTGTCCACTTCCGCCCGCTGGCGATAGGCCGCGTCGATTGCCTTTTTCGTCTGCTGAATCTGTTTGCGAATTGCCTCTGCGTCGGTCTGTGCGGCCAGATCGGTCAGAATGGCTCGAATGTTGCTCAGCAGTTCCGAATTCAGGTCAATACCCTCTTGGAGCGCTTGCAGCACGGCATCTACGGCATCGGTTGCCAGCAGGGGCATTCCCGCCTGCATCTGGCGTAAGGTGTCTAGGGCGGCTGCGGCTTGTGCCCGATGGCGATCGCGCTGCTGCTCTGCCCCGGTCAGCAGGGTTTGCAACTCGCCCTCAAACTGGCGGGCCGCCTCGAGGCGGCTGAGTTGAGTTTGCAGGCGATCGCGCTGCTGCTCCAGGCTGGATACATCCGCCAAGTTCTCAGCCAACGCTTGCAGTCGCTGAATGTCCCGGGCAAGCTCCGCTAGGTTTTCTTGCAGCTTTCCCTGTTGGGACAAGAGCGATCGCTCCTCTACCCGCATCGCCTGAAGCTGGTTCAGCGACTCCGCGACTGCGGCCTGCTGCGCTTCCAGTTCTGCCTGCTGCGCGATTCCCGGCTGGAGGGCTTGCAACTGCTGCTGTGCTTGCGCTAGGGCTTCCAGTTGCAGGCTCAGGCGGGTGAGTTCGGCTTGGCCGGCGGCCAGGGCTTTCTGCTGAGCATCGCGCTGTTTGACCAGGGGCGATCGCTGTTTAAGCTGCTCGTTCAACTGCTTCAGCGTCGCCTCGGCCTGGAGATAGGCCGCATGGCTGGCTCGATGGGCCTCGCACTGCGCCAAAGCCGCCTCCGCCTTTTGCACCGAAGTTTCTAGCACCTGGTTGGTCTGCTGCTGGGCTGCGATCTGCGTGGTCAGCGTTTGCAGCCGCAGTTCTGCCTGTTGCAACTGATTCGCCAGGGCCGCTAGCGCCTCCTTCTCGGTTTGCAGGGTTGCGAGGTCTGCTTCTAGCTGGATCAGCGTGGCCTCGGCCGTGGCGATCGCCTGGGTCACCGTCTGCTGGCGCTGCTGGGTCGCCTCCAAATCCTGAAGCGCTTCTTCATAGCGGGCGATGTCGCGCTCCAGGGTTTCTACCTCGCTTTTGGCATACTTTTCCAGCGACAGCATTTTCTGGTTTGCCTGTTTGTATTCCTCGACTTTGAGGATGCTGTCGAAGACGCGCTTGCGGTCTTCCGTCGCCTTCAAAAAGTCGGCGGTAAACGTCCCCTGGGGCACGCCGATGGTGTTGGCAAACAGTTGCGATAAATCCGTGCCGCCCGCCACGCCCAACTGTTGACGCAGCCAGGGCATCACCTCTGCCTCAAGGTTGCGATAGGGGAGCTTTTGCCCAAGCTGCGGGTCGTAAATGACGTAGCCTTTGGTGGTGCAGCGCTCGACTTCGTAGGTGCGCCCGTCCTGCCGCGAGATAAAGGCGACTCGCGCCTGAGCACTCTTTTCGCCATTGCGAATCAGATCCTCTTTGCGATAGGGCCCCTGATAGGCAAACAGCGTCCAGGCGATCGCCTCCAGAATGCTCGTCTTGCCTGCCCCATTCTCTCCGCAAATCGCGTTTGTCCCCGGTTGAAACACCACATGGCGATCGCGGTGGGATTTGAAATTGGTCAGGGTGAGCGTGAGGAGTTGCATAGTGGCAGCGGCGAGAAAAGAGACATGCGGAGAAATGCAGAGAGATGCGGAACAGTAGCCTGGCGCTAGATGATGAGAATATGAGTGTGTAGGTTGCGATTGGGCGTAGCCGTAACGCACTGCCCCACAAGGCTTTGATGCGTTCCGCTGGTGCTAACACATCCTACTGGATTTGCGGAGGGTTCTGCCCATCGACTTTCAATGGCCATTTCAATGGCCAGGATAAACCGCCAGGACCAGTGTTTAGTTCATTTGTTCACTTTAGCAGGGGTATCCCGACCCCCAACCCCTAGAATGCGCTCTTATTCTCTAATTGCCCCGGCCAAAATCAATCTTTATTTGGAAATCATTGGCGATCGCCCCGATGGATACCACGAACTGGCGATGGTGATGCAGAGCGTGTCGCTGGCGGATCGGGTGGATCTACGGGCAAATGGCATCGAGCAGTTTCGCCTCAGTTGCGACTCGCCGGAGGTGCCCGCCGATGAGAACAATCTGGCGCACAAGGCGGCAAGGCTGATGGCGCAGCGGTTTCCCAAGGCCTACGCCCAGTTTGGCGGGGTGGATATGACGCTGCACAAGCGGATTCCTGTGGGCGCGGGGCTGGCGGGCGGCTCGACCAATGCGGCGGCGGTGCTGGTGGGGCTGGATCTGATGTGGGGTTTGGGGTTGACCCAGATGGAACTGCAAGAACTGGCGGCCGAGTTGGGGTCGGATGTGGCCTTTTGCATTGGCGGCGGAACGGCGATCGCCACGGGTCGGGGCGAACAGCTAGACCCGTTGCCCAGCGTGGATTATCTCTGGGTGGTGCTGGCAAAATATCGCAGCCTGCCGATTTCCACCGCCTGGGCCTACAAAACCTATCGCCAGCGGTTTGAAGGAACCTATGCCCGCGATACGGACTCGCTCCAGCAGCGGCAAGCGCGGGTTCACGCTGGGCCAATGGTGGGGGCGATCGCCCAGCGCGACGGCTCCAAAATCCCTGAGTTGCTCTACAACGACTTTGAGCGGGTGGTGTTTCCCGACCACCCCAAGGTGGCAGCCCTCAAGCAGCAATTGCTCGATCTGGGGGCGGCGGGGGCGCTGATGTCGGGGTCGGGGTCTACGGTGTTTGGGCTGGCTCACTCTCCGGAAAAAGCCGAGGCGCTGACGGCGGCCCTGCGCGAACAGCAGCCCGACCCAGATCTGGAAATTTGGGTGGGCCAGTTGATTGCGAAAGGTATCCATTTGGCACCGTAGTCCGAAATTTGGGGTATTGGATGGGTATGAAGGAACAGCGCCGTCTGGCGCTCTCCATGCCCCCTTTAAGGAGTTGATCCATGTCCCAAGCCCAACCATCGGCTGCATCCGAAGCGCCCGAAACCCGCTATCTCACGCCAGAGCAGGAATGCGACCTGGTGATGAAAGGCGGCATCACCAGCGGCATTGTCTATCCGCCCGCAATTTGCAAACTGGCCGGCGAGGGGAAGTATCGCTTTCGCAGCGTAGGGGGAACCTCCGCTGGGGCGATCGCCGCTGCGGTGACGGCCGCCGCCGAGTTTGGTCGGGAAACAGCCTGGGACGGACAGCCCAGCGGGTTCGACCGACTCGACACGCTCAGTCAACAGCTTTGCCAAGAGGGATTCTTGCTCAGCCTGTTTCAGCCAGAACCGACGCTGAAGCCATTGATGGACGCGCTGATGGCAATTTTGGGCATCACGCCCGACCCCAAAACGGGCAAATCGAGCCGAGCCGCCAGTGCCCAAGGCGCAAAACCCAAGAAATCCTGGCTCCAGCGGATACAGGAATTGCTCGACATCACCCGCCGCACCAGCCCCGCCAGCGCCCGCAAGGGAACCCTCTGGGGGCTGCTGGGTAGCGCGGTGCTGGCGCTGGTGCTGGGAACTCTGGCGGCGATCGCCTTTGGCGTTGCGGGCTGGCTGACGGGCAACTCGGTGGCGCTGGGCGACTATCTGCTGGGGGTGGGCGTGTTGGCGATGATGTTCATCGGGCTGGATCGGCTGCTGGGCGTGGGGACGCTGGCGGCGGGCGCGGTGGACTTATACACGGCGCTGTTTAAAATGCTGCCCAACAACCTGTTTGGCATTTGCACCGGACATATCCCAGAGGGAAACAGTGGGCCAGACCCCGACCCCATCGCGCTGACGGACTGGCTCAGCGTCAACCTCAACAATCTGGCCGGACTGGAGAAAACCGGGCGACCGCTCACCTTTGGCGACCTGCGAAAGAAGCCCTTGCCAAACGGGGATCTGCCCGACTGCGACAACGGTAAATACAACATCGACCTGCGCGTGGTCACCTCCAATCTCAGCCACAATCGCCCCTACACGCTGCCCTTTGAACCCGATCACCGCTTTATTTTTAAGGTCGAAGAATTTAGCAGGCTGTTTCCCAGCAACGTGGTCAAGCATCTGGTCGAGAAGGCGGGGCAGCGGCCGCAGTATAACCTGCCCAACGGCTATTACTTTCTGCCCGATCCCGACGATCTGCCTGTGGTCGTGGCAACGCGAATGAGCCTCAGCTTTCCGGTGCTGATTAGCGCGGTGCCGCTCTACACGGTGTCCCAGTCGTGCCTCAATCGCCACCAGCCGGGCGATGTGATCAGAGTAGACCTGACGAAAAATTCCAAAGATTTGCAGCAAAACTGGTTCAGCGATGGCGGCATTTGCAGCAACTTCCCGATTCACTTTTTTGACTCGTGGCTGCCCACGCGCCCGACCTTTGGCATCAACCTGGGGTCGGTGTCGGAAGACGCGCTGCAAGCCAGACCCGGATTTGGCACTGGCGCGACGCGCACGATCAACCCGGACTATTTGAGCGTCACGCCCAACTCGCCCAATTTGCAAGAAGAGCGATCGCAGGAAAGCGGCCGTGTGCTGAATCAGGATGTATTCCTGCCACGCCCCAACGATCGTCAGGCTCCCGAATGGGTCGATTTGCAGTCCAACCTGCTGGCCTTCGCGTGGCAGATGTTCCAGACCGCACAAAACTATCGCGACACCAGCTTGGCCGGGCTACCCGGCTACCGCGAACGGATTGCTCAGGTGCGCCTGGCCCACGACGAAGGCGGCCTCAACTTGGCAATGGACAAGGCCACGATTGAGGGCGTGATGAACAAGGGCAAAACCGCAGGCGATAAGCTCATTGGGGAATTCAACTTTGAGGATCACCAGTGGGTGCGGTTTCGGGTGCTGATGGGGCTATTGGAAGAACGGCTGACGCAACTCGAAGCCGTCGCCTTTTCTACGAAAAAGTTCGACTATGAAAAGCTGACGACCCACCACGCCAGCTATCCCTATGCCTATCCTGACGATATCCACGCCAAGAAGGCCAGGGAATGCGTCGAGCGGATGCGCCAGTCGGTGACGACTTTCTGGGCGTGTGCCCCTGCCTTGGATGAGAAGCTCCCGCAGCCAAAGACCGTGCTGCGGACAATGCCGGAACTTTAGAGCCGATGATGGGATGCGAGGAGGGGAGGAGGATGCCAGGACACGAGTCTAAATTCCCATCCTCCCCTGCTCGTTCCATCCTGTAAGATCATCCCTAGCAAGGCTCAAGTGAGGTTCGCGACATGGCAGAGATTAACCCTGTTCAAGAGACTGCTAAAAAGAAGCCTCTCCCCCTAGTGGCAGATGAGACCCCGCCGACCCCCCTGCGCTGCTGGACGGGGGCTGCCATTTCAGGGGCGATCGCCACTGCGCTTTATTTCCTCACCATTTCTATCCACAGCACCTTTGCCAACAAGCCGCTGCCCACGGGCAACTCCCTGGCAGTGAGCATTGGCTCGGCCGTGCGGACGCTGGTGCTGGGCATGAGCTGTCTGGCGCTGGTGACGTTTGGCATTGCCACGGTGGGGCTGGTGGCGCTGGGGATTCAGCTTCTTCTTCAGCCCAAGCAGTCAGATGCATAGGGCGTTCTCCCAACCATGACCATCGGCGTTTGGGTGCTGGGCGACCAGCTTTGGCAGGAGCAGGCGGCGCTGCAAAGCCGTGCTGGGCAAGCGGAAAACACGCCCGTCATCCTGATCGAGTCGCTGGGCTGGGTGCGGCTGCGTCCCTATCACAAGCAAAAGCTGGTGCTGGTGTGGTCTGCCATGCGCCACTTTGCGGCAGAACTGCGCGAGGCGGGCTGGCCCGTCACCTATGAGACGGCGGAAGATTTTGAACAACCGTTGATCCAGTGGATCAAGGCGAACGGGATTACAGAACTGCGGGTAATGACACCGGGCGATCGCCCCTTCCTGGATCTCATCCAGTCCCTCGATCTGCCCTGCAAGCTGAACCTATTGCCCAATAACCATTTTCTCTGGCAGGATGGCGAGTTTGCCGCCTGGGCGAAGGGCAAAAAGAGCCTGCTGCTGGAATATTTCTATCGTGAAGGGCGGCAGCGCTTTGGCGTGCTGATGGAGGGCAAGCAGCCCGTCGGCGGCGCATGGAATTTCGATAAGGACAATCGCAAACCGCCTAAGAGCAAGCTGAATCCGCCCGCGCCGCTAGAATTTGAGCCGGACGACATCACCCGCGAGGTGATGCGGCAGGTGCGAGCGCTGGACTGTCCCACCTATGGGGAATTGGAGCCGTTTCGCTGGGGCGTGGGGCGATCGCACGCGCTGCAAGTTCTGGATCATTTCATCGCCACGCGCCTGCCCACCTTTGGCCCCTACCAGGACGCAATGGTGACGGGCGAAGACACGATGTGGCACGCGCTGCTGTCGCCCTATCTGAACCTGGGGCTGCTGCGTCCGCTAGAGGTGATCCGCGCCGCCGAACGCGCTTACCACGAGCAAGACCTCAGCCTCAGCAGCGTCGAAGGCTTTATCCGCCAAGTCCTCGGCTGGCGCGAGTATATGTACGGGCTGTATCACCACGTCGAGGCAGACTACGCCCAGCGCAACTGGTTTCAGCACACTCAGCCGCTGCCCGCCTTCTTTTGGGACGCGGCGCAGACCGACATGAACTGCCTCCGCCAAACCCTCAGCCAGATCGAGCGCACGGGCTACGCCCACCACATCCAGCGGCTGATGATCCTGGCAAACTTTTCGCTAATTGCCGGGTTCTCGCCGCAGGAAGTCGAAAACTGGTTCCACGCCGCCTTCATCGATGCCTACGACTGGGTGATGCAGACGAACGTGATTGGCATGGGCCTGTTCGCCGATGGCGGCATCCTCGCCTCCAAGCCCTACGCCGCCTCCGCCAACTACGTCAACAAAATGAGCGACTATTGCAAGGGCTGTCGCTATGACCCCAAACAGCGCACGGGCAAAAACGCCTGCCCCTTCAACTTTTTCTATTGGGACTTCCTCGATCGCCACCGCGCCCAGCTAAAATCCCAGGGCCGCATCAACCTCATCCTCGCCAACCTGGACAAGATGCTTCCCGAAGAACTCCAAGCCATCCGCCAACACGCTAAAGACTGGCACGAGCAGCATTCTTATCTAGTTTAAATTGGACACTAACTACCTCATTGTTTATCTAGTCAATCAGGATGAGTAAAGCTAGATTTAATCCAACTGCAAGCCAAGGTGTTTACAAGGTTGGGATGATTTTTCAAGGTTTTGGGTGGATATTTAGACAACAGCTAGAACAAGACATGGGTATAGATGCTCATGTTGAAATCTGTGAGGATAGAAATCCATCAGGACGATTAATTGGACTGCAAATCAAATCGGGTGAAAGCTACTTCAGACATAGAAATCAAGACGGAATAAAGTTTGGTAGTGCCCTTATGTAAAGGACAGAGAAAAAAGCCTGGTTCTGAGAGTATTGCCTAGCAAGCTTCCTAAAACAGGTGATTATTCTTCATCCTTTAAGAAATAGGACTACCTAAAGTTTCGAGGTGATTTAACGCACCTCCATTATTGGTATAACCATTCGCTGCTGCTTGACTGACAAAACGGTGGCAGGCTGAGATGAAAGCCAGGAGGGAAGCAG
>NZ_JACYLP010000055.1:0-48079 GCF_015272455.1 Thermoleptolyngbya sp. C42_A2020_037 | reverse complement strand
AAGTCAAGGCTCCCGAACCCGAAGTCAAGGCTCCCGAACCCGAAGTCAAGGCTCCTGAACCCGAAGTTCCTGTCGTCATGATGCCTGAAACCCCTTCTGTAGCTCCTCCAACAAGTACTGCGGTTCCTGAGCCGATGACGATTCTAGGTAGTCTGGCAGCGCTGGGCGCAGGCTATTCGGTAAAGCGCAAGCAAGCCAAGCAGACCAAAGCGTAATCATTGACTCTGAGAAGCTTGGCTATGGGCGTACCTGGGCATCGGGTACGCCTTTTTCGCGCTTTTTTCGCGCTTTTTTACAGTCTGGGAACTTAAGCATCGCGAAGGCTAAGCTGGAGAAAGCGCATTAGCAGTGCATTAGCGCAGAACTGTTGTGGCTGAACCGCCATCGTCGCAATCTGGCGGCTATAGTCGTTCCAGGTCTGAGGAGGAATCGAGATGTTGACGCAGGCATCCACACACCAAGTATCCCCACAACCCCCTTTGCAACCCCCGGCAACTTTGCCGTCAATTCCAGAAACACCGGAAATAGTAGACTGCGGCGAGTTTGACGAAGCGACGATGAACCTGTTTCTGGCACCGGGGCCCAATCCCTACCAGGACACCGAAGAGTTTTTGTTTGATTGTGAAATGCGGGCAGACGAGATGCCGCGCTTTGTGCGGCGATCGCTCCTAGAGTTTCAGGTGCGCTCGAACAGCGATGGTATTTTGCTGATTCGCGGACTGCCGATTGATCCAGGGCTGTACCGCATTCCCACGCCGCCCAACGCCGAGCGATCGCCCCAAAAAACCACCTTTGTCAGTGAGCGCTGTCTGGCGATGATCGGCAGCCGCCTGGGGCATCTGGTGTCTTATATTCAAGAAAAAAACGGCGACCTGTTTCAAAATCTGGCTCCGGTGAAGGGAACGGAGCATGTGCAGGTGTCTACGGGTTCCCAGACGCGGCTCCAGTTTCACCGGGAAACCGTGTTTCATCCCTACCCGCCGGAGTTTTTGCTGCTGTTTTGCCTGCGGCCCGACCACGACCATGCGGCCGAAACCACCTATGCCAGCGTTGCCCATGCCTTGCCGCTGCTGTCGGAGGCGCATCAAGACCTCCTGTTCCAGCCGCTCTATCGCACTGGGATTGACTATTCCTTTGGCAATCGCGATCGCACGCAGCAGAGCAGTCGCATTTTGCCTGTCCTCTACGGCCGCCGCAATGACCCATTTTTGAACTATGACGAAGACTTGATGACCGCTACCACGCCGGAGGCAGAAGAGGCGCTGGCAGCATTGCGAGAGGCGATCGCCCAGGTCTATCGCGGCATCAAACTCGACACGGGCGACCTGCTCTGCATCGACAATCGCCGCACGGTTCACGGCCGCTCGTCCTTTGTGCCCCGCTACGACGGGCGCGATCGCTGGCTGCAACGGTCTTTCGTCGTGCGCGATTTGGGACTTTCCGCCGTCGATCGGCTCCCCGGCGAACGCATTATCCGCACCACATTCGAGTAGTTTCTGTCTACTTTCTAACCCGCGAGCTGGATTTTAGATTGGCGATTTTGGATTTTGGATTGGCGGTTTTGGCACGGATAATCTGATTTTGCCTAATCCCAACCCCCCTCGCGTTAGCGTTGCGGAGCAATAACCCCTAACCCCTACTATTCCGTTCCCAAAATACGCCGTCGGTGTAGCCCTGGATGCGGCGATCGCCCTCGGCCAGCGCCAGCCGTTTTTCTGCCAGACAGGCGTAGGTTTCGTCTAGCTCGATGCCGACAAACTGCCGATCCAGCTTTTTGGCAACCACCGAAGTTGTGCCGGAACCCAGAAACGGGTCAAACACAATGGCTCCGGGCGGAGAACTGGCGAGAATAATTTTTGCCAGCAGCTTTTCGGGCTTTTGGGTCGGGTGATCCGTGTTTTCGGGCATAGACCAGAAGGGAACGGTCAAATCAGTCCACAAATTTGAGGCGGCCGTCAGGCGGAAGTTGCCGTCAGGCTGGCGCTGCCAGTCTTTGGGGCTGCCGTTTTGGGTGTAGGGAGCAAGGACTCGCCGCTTCAGCCGCACGGCTTCGGCGTTGAAATAATAGTCGGGCGACACGGTGCAAAACCAGATGTCTTCTGAGCAGTTTTTCCAGTTGGCGCGGGCGGCGCGACCCTTTTCCCGCTCCCAGGTGATGCGGTTGCGGATGATGAGGTGCTGAGAAGCGACATCGTAGAGGGCGGGGGATGATTGCCAGTCGCCGCAGAGATAGACCGAGGCCGTCGGCTTGAGCGTGGGCAGCAGCAGCACCAGCCACGACTGCACCCAGGCGGCATAGTCCGAGAGCGATCGCCGCCGGACGGTTTGCCCGTTAAACTGCTTGCTGAGGTTGTAGGGTGGGTCGAGTACCAGCAAATCGACGAATTCACGAGGCAGCCAAACTGCCGCCTCAAACACATCCTGGCAGATCGTCCGGTTCAACAGTTCATCCACCCCAGCGAGGCGATCTAGATGCAGCAGGCGGGTGCGAAAGTGCGATCGCTCGGCATCGGTCAGTTGCAGTGTGCGATTTTGGGGGGCAGGATTGCGAATCATCCCCTTCTTATAGCGAATTCTCCAAAGTTAGGCCGACCTGGGGCACAGTGCAATTCGCTCACCGAGATCAAAAAGCCGCCCCCTGCAATGCAAAGGAGCGACTGAGTGGGGCGATCGCCCGATTGGTTGAGTTCCAAAAGGGGCGATCGCCTCTGATTTCCAGTTAAAAACTAGTAAAAACTAAACAGAAACAGCCTTCTTAGCCACTTGGGTCAGTTCGCCCTTGGCATACTTGGCAGCATACTCTTCCAGCGAAACCTGCTTGATCTTGCTGGCGTTGCCCGCTGCCCAGAACTGCTGATAGCGATCGGCGCAGACTTTCTGCATGTACTTAATCGACGGCTTCAGGAAGTGGCGGGGGTCAAACTCCTTGGGATTGGCAGCCAGCGCTTCGCGCACCGCAGCGGTGATCGCCAGACGGTTGTCGGTGTCGATGTTCACCTTACGCACGCCGCTCTTGATGCCCTTCTGGATTTCTTCCACAGGCACGCCGTAGGTTTCGGGGATTGCGCCACCATATTGGTTAATCAGGGCGATCAGGTCTTCGGGCACCGAAGAGGAGCCGTGCATCACCAAGTGGGTGTTGGGCAGGCGGCTGTGGATTTCTTCGATGCGGCTGATGGCGAGGATTTCGCCGGTCGGCTTGCGGGTGAACTTGTAGGCTCCGTGGCTGGTGCCGATGGCAACGGCCAGCGCGTCTACCTGAGTCCGCTCCACAAAGTCCACCGCTTCGTCGGGGTCGGTCAGCAGCATGGAGTGATCCAACTCGCCTTCAAAGCCATGTCCGTCTTCTGCTTCGCCCTTGCCCGTTTCCAAAGAGCCGAGGCAGCCCAGTTCCCCTTCCACCGAAACGCCGATGGCATGAGCCACTTTCACCACTTCGCTCGTCACGGCGATGTTGTAGTCGTAGCTGGCGGGCGTTTTGGCATCTGCTTCCAGCGAACCGTCCATCATCACGCTGGTAAAGCCGTTCTTGATGGCGGAATAGCAGGTCGCAGGCTCGTTGCCGTGATCCTGGTGCATCACGATGGGAATGTGGGGATAGGTTTCCACCGCCGCCAGGATCAGGTGACGCAGGAAGTTTTCGCCTGCATATTTGCGAGCGCCACGAGAAGCTTGCAGAATCACCGGGCTATCGGTCTCGTGAGCAGCCTGCATGATGGCCTGGATCTGCTCCATGTTGTTGACGTTAAACGCAGGGATACCGTAGCCGTTTTCGGCTGCGTGATCCAGCAGCAGTCGCATAGGCACGAGCGCCATAGAAATTCCTCCTAGTCGGTGTGTTCAGCTAATTTCGGCGTTGAACAAGAAAAGCTTACGATAATCTTAAGACACTTTCATCACCGGACGCGAGATCGTCCGGCAAGTCGGCTGCGAAACGTCCGATTGCAACCCGTCTCAATATTCTTAAGTATAAATGCTTATTCTATCTTTTGTATAGAGAGACATGGGCTGCGGATTAGTCTGGCTGCGGATTAATCTGGCTGCCGATTTACCGCTTTACAAGGAGCGTGAAACCGATGACGATCGCCCCTGAATTGCGATCGCTCAGTGTGCAGGACTATCGCCGCATGGTGGAAGCGGGCATCCTGGTTGCCGACGAGCGCGTGGAACTGATTGAGGGACAGCTTCATATCATGGCAGCGAAGGAAACGGCCCACAGCGCAGCGGTGACTCGAATTGATCGCGTATTGTCGCAGAAAAAATGGGTCGCCTGGGATTCGAACCCAGGACCAATCGGTTAAAAGCCGAGTGCTCTACCGCTGAGCTAGCGACCCATCAGTGCTAAGCAGCACCGATTAACCAATATATCACCTTAGTCATCTGAAATGGAGGTTCTTCCAAAAAATTATGGCCCGCTTTTTGGCGCAGATTAGCATGAGGGCGATCGCCCCCCTGTACGTCCTGCAAGTTTGCGACCACCTTATAGCAAAGCCACGCCACCCCAGTCCAGGCTTTGCATCAAGACAACTGCGCCGTGATGCGGAAACTCGTTCGCACTGTGCCGCCCGGAGCTAGCTCGATCAAATGATCGCCCGTGTTCAGCGCGTTGCGCGGCCCCGTCCAGGGTTCCAGACAGTAAAAGTCCTTGCCCTTTAGCGTCCAAAACACCAGCATCGTGTAGGGATCGTCAAAATCCAGCCGCAGCTTCAGGTTTTCCCGAAAATCTTCCACCGTGGCAGACTGAAACGACAGCTTGCGAAACAGCACGTCGATTTCGTCCTGGCTGAAATCGAACCCATCCATATAGGCGTGGGTTTCCTGCGTGCGCTGGTCTACATATTGCGTCGCAGGAATGTCAAAATCCAGCCGCGCCTTGTCCGACACCGCAAAATAGGGATGTAGCCCCAGCGAAAAGGGCATGATGGTATTTCCCGAATTGGTGACCTGCTGCTGCAAAACCAGGCGATTGCCCTCCAGGATGTACGTAAAGTCCAGCGAAAACTCGAACGGATAGAGCGCACGGGTCTGGTCACTGCTGCTGAGGTTGAGCGTGATGCTGGCTCGATCCAGGGCTTCGGTGTGGGTGACTTGCCAAGGCAGATCGCGGGCAAAGCCATGCTGCTTCAGCAGATAGGTCTGGCCGTTGTAGGTGTAAGCATTGTTGGGCAGGTTGCCGCAGATGGGAAACAAGATGGGAATGCCGCCGCGCACGCTGAGGCTGGGGTCTGCAAAGCGGGCTTCGTCGAGATAGAGAATGTCGCGCCCCTGCACGCTCCAGCGAGTGATGATGCCGCCGCGCTCAGGCACGACCTCTAGGCGGGCATCGGTGGCCGAATCGGTCAGCGCATAGGTGAGATATTGGGATGGGTGCTGGGAAACCTCAAACACAGCTTTGGGGAAATAACGACACCTCTAATCATGAACTGCTCTGGCACAAACCCCAGAATTTATTAGAATTTTCTGGGTTTTCCAGATGCGGCAAGCCCTGCTTTTCTCGCCTGTCTTCTCCACTCCATTCCCCAAACGTTGCCATGCCCGACGATGCCAGCCTATGCCGCACACCTGATGCAGTGCAGTCTTTTTTGGAAGGTCTTTACCAATCTTGCCGCGAGCTGCGTGGGGGCAAAGTGGCGGACTACATTCCCGAACTGGCCAAGGTAGATCCCAATTTGTTTGGCATTTGCCTGGTAACGGCGGATGGACAGGTGTTTGAGGTGGGCGATACGGCGCACCTGTTTACGATCCAGTCCATCTCTAAGGTGTTTGTGCAGGGGTTGGCGCTGGAAGACCACGGGCGCGACTATGTGCTGGCGCGGGTGGGCGTGGAGCCGACGGGTGATGCGTTTAACGCGATTATTTTGGATGAAGCGTCGAAGCGGCCCTATAACCCGATGGTGAATGCGGGGGCGATCGCCACCACCAGCCTCATTGCTGGCGACGGCCCGACGGAACGGCTCAATCGCCTGCTGGATATGTTTCGCCGCTACGTGGGTCACGACATTGTGGTGGATGTGGCAACCTATGTGTCGGAGCGGGCCACGGGCGATCGCAACCGGGCAATGGCGTACCTGATGCGCCACTTCAAAATGGTGGACTGGGACATTGAAGAAGCGCTGGATCTGTACTTTCAGCAGTGTTCGGTGATGGTGTCCTGTCGGGATCTGGCAGTGATGGCGGCGACGCTGGCGAACCAAGGCGTGAACCCGATGACGGGCGATCGCGCCGTTGAGGCAGGCTATGTGCGCGACATGCTCAGCGTCATGTATACCTGCGGTATGTACAATTTTGCGGGCGAGTGGGCCTATCGCGTAGGGCTACCTGCCAAGAGTGGCGTGTGCGGCGGCATTATTGCCGTCGTGCCCGACCAGCTTGGCATTGCCGTCTTTTCGCCCCCACTCGACGAACGGGGCAACAGCGTGCGCGGCGTGCGCGTGTGCGAAGCCATCTCGCAAGAATTTGGGCTGCACTTGTTCGACTCGTCTCGCGGCTGTCACTACTTTTTAGAGCAACTCGGTGGAAAAGAGCGTCTAATCTCGCTGTCTAAAGAGAACTCATAATACTCTTTATTCTTGAAACTTTTTCAAGGCTTTAGGGCGGTGTTTCCGGCAAAACGCCGTTTGTTTGAGTTTTTCCTCTGTCCTGAGACAGATCTTTGCTAAGGGCGAATCTCCTACCTCTGGTTGACGGTTTCTGCGACCTGCTGATTTTAGACTGCTACGAGTCTGTAAGTATTCGCAACATTTCGCAATATGCGGGGTTGTTGATTAATCATTCAGCAAGGCGTTTAGTCGCAAAGAGGTAACCATGAACATCAAGCAAACGAGCACTCGCAATCAGTGGATCAAGCTGCTGGGTTTGGGCGTTGTAACGGCGACTGTAGCCTACACTTACCCCGGCATGGCCTCGACGATGAATGAAGTCATGCCCTCTGCCGCCACGATCGATGCTGTCTCTGAAACCGTAGCTGGCGAGACGACGATGGGCGAAACGGTCATTGATGCGACGGTCACGGGTGTAGAAGCGCCTGCTGATATGCCGACGGCGGATGTTGCTCCAGGAACCGACGGGGCAACTGCGATGGCAGCGGGCACGTTGACCCAGATTGTGTCCGAAGGGGAATCTTTTAGCACGTTAGAAGCTGCCCTCAAAGCAGCAGGTCTGGACAGTGCGCTAAACGAAGCTGGCCCGTTTACGGTGTTTGCTCCGACGAATGAAGCCTTTGCGGCACTGCCCGAAGAAACGTTGCAGGCGTTGCTACAGCCCGAAAACCAGCGTGTGTTGCAGCAAATTCTGGCGTATCATGTGGTTTCCGGTAGCGTCACCTCAGATGCGATTCAGCCCGGTGAAGTGGCAACGGTCGAGGGCAACTCAGTGGCGATCGCCCAGGATGGCGAAACCGTCACTGTCTCCGGCGCTCGCGTCATCCAGGCCGACATCGTAGCCAGCAACGGCGTGATCCACGTAATCGATCAGGTGCTGATTCCCCCCGGACTCGACCTGTAATAGTGGGATAAAGGCGTTCTGTTCTCTATTTCTACTCTCTCTCTAAGGGGGGTCATTGCATCGCCTCTGCGCTGAGCAACGACCCCGCTCCACACCAAAGCATGGCACCAGTGCCCAGCATCCTGGCAGAGCAGTCAGGCGGTTGGGCACTTTCTTGTCTCCTGGGCACTTTTCTATCTTTGATGCAGCGAGCCTTTGCAAAACTGGAGAATTCTGAGAAATAGTGTTGATCGTGACTGCGGTCAGCAGGGTCGTATCGCACTATAGATTGCAGTTGCACCTGCGGGCTGGTGGTCGCGTCGAGGGACATTGCCAGAACGCTGCTCTTTCGTCAGTTCACGTTGATTCATGCTGAACCGTCAGATCTACACTCAAGTCATCCCTTAAGTCATCAGTCCAGACATCTGCCAAAGCATTCTCCATCACGCCCAACCCAGTTCATAAACCCAAATCCAAAACCCAAAATCCAAAATCTAAAATTCCAAAACCCCAAATGGGGATTCATCGCAGGAGCAAGCAGCGTGAATGCAGCAGAACAGGCAAAGGGGCTGGAGCTAGCCGCCAAGATTGCCGCCGCTGTTAATTTATTTAAGTCTTACTTTCCCGACGCGCAGGCCGACCTGAAGCCCTGGGCCAATGACCCCAGCACCCGCGAACTGGTAGACCCCGACTCCATCGACATTGGTTTTCACCTGCCGGGTTGGAGTCCTCGGTTTCAGGCCCGCAGTATTTTGGTGCAGATCCGCTTGTTTGAGGATGAAGCAGCGGCAGAATCGGGCGAGGGGGCGATCGCCCAAACCCGCCGCGTCATTGGTCTAGAAGCCGTCGGGCTGACGCATCAGGGCGAGCAGTGGCGCTTGTCTACTGTTGGCGAGTGGCGCGTGCTGGGAACGCAGCAGCCTGTCGAAGAAATCCAGACCCGGCTGCGGTCGTTTTGCACCCAGGTCTATGAGCTATTCAATGGGAACGCTAAGCAGGGTGGTGAATGCTAAACAGCGATTGCTAAACAGCGATTGCTAAACAGCGATTGCAAAAGCCGAAACCGCCGTCTTGGAAGGGCGATCGCCCCAAGACCGATACAATAAGTCCATGCAGTGACTCTATAGCTGTTCTAGCCTACCTCAGCCCCAATGGTTGCAGTCTCCGTTGATCACTACGTTTCTCCAGAAGAGTATCTAGCGGAGGAAGCCGCCCGCCCTACCAAGCATGAGTATCGCGATGGCTATATCTACGCAATGGCAGGCGGCACCGATGCCCATGTCACAATTGCACTCAATTGTTGGGCATTACTGCGAGGGCATCTCCGCAACCGAAGTTGTCGGGCCTACGCCTTAGACATGAAGGCCCGCATTGAGGAACTGAACTGCTACTACTATCCAGATGTGATGGTGACTTGCGATGAGCGCGATCGCACGACGAATACTTTCAAGCGCTATCCTTGCCTGATTGTCGAAGTCCTGTCTGAAGCGACAGAAGCCTTTGACCGGGGCGACAAATTTGCCGACTATCGCCAGATTGAGAGCTTGCAAGAATATGTTCTGATTTCTCAAACCCGGCTCCGGGTAGACGTGTTTCGTCGCAACGAGGAGGGCCTGTGGGTGCTACATCCCTATAGCGAGGGCGATTCCGTGTCGCTCACCAGTGTGGGCTGGGAAGGGGCGATCGCCGACTTTTACGAAGCCGTTGACTTCCCAAGCCCCAAAGAACACCCGCTCGCGGCGGATGAGAACCGCTAGGGAAACGCTCCGAGTCTAACGATTGATTACAGAAAAGCGGTTTCAGGGCTGTGAACCGTATGGGTCCCTTGAAGGATGGAAATAGGATTGAATGACCCACATCGAGTTCCGATTTCCCGTTTCCTGGTTGCTTCCGAAGTTCTTTTCTAACGCTGGGCACAAATTGAACTAAGCCACAGTCATGGGATATGGAATCGGTGCTCGAATCTACCCCACGGAATTCGTTATGAAATCAGCGTTGTTCCTGTCTGTCCTTGTTCCTGCTGTAATGCTGGTCGGCGTTGCCCTACCCCAGGCACAGGCACAGACTGCTCCAGAAGCTCGTCAAGTTTCGCAGGTTTCCTTAACGGCGATCGCCGAAAGCTTTATCACCCGTCTTGGAGAGCAGCAGTTCGAGTCGGCCGTTGCAGACTACGAAGCCAGCCTACAAGATGTAAACGATATCAGCGCCCGCTCAATTCAGACCTATTGGAATGATATTGTGGCTGAGAGTGGGCCATTTCGGCAAATTATTCGCTCTACGGTTCTTTCTGACGGCAGACCCAATGGCGAGTCTGTAGTCAGCGTTGTCTGCCAGTTTGGGCGCACCAATCGCGAACTGTTTGTAGTGTTGTCTGGTACTGATGTCGTTAGTTTTAGCCCAGTGGAATAGGCTGCCTTCGAGGATTTGGATTAGCCGGAACGTCCAGCTAGCCAAGCCTCAAGCCACATCAGCCCATTTTACTCACCCCGCTCTTCGACTTCGTTTGATCGGCGGGTTGTCTTTGGGAACACTAGCAGATGTCAGGTGCAGACCGACTGCAAATGGTTGGATGCCCCGAACGGTCAATCCACAAGCTTGGAAACCTTCTGATGCCTACGCTGTGGGTAGCGGGTGGCGATCGCGCTGGAGATCTGATTCTCAGCGTCCTGTTGCTGCTCGATCCAGCCCGGCCGCAGCACTCAATTTTGCAGTCCTACTTCATTTCACATCTCAGCTATGAAACGTTTGCGTCATCGTCTCGTAGCCCTTAGCGCGATCGCGCTGGGTGCTCTGTCTATTTCCGCTCCCACCTCTGCCACCACCTTTGGTCAGCAAGAGGTAGACCAGGGTCGATTCATCGCCGTGTCGTCTTCTGGCGTGACCACCCGTCGGCTGCTGATTTTGGAGCAAGTGTCTGATGCCCGCCCCTGCTGGAGTGAATCTGGGGCAAATCCAACCATCGTTACGCCGCTGCTGCTCCAGTTTGATTTCACAGGCATTTGCAACCGTGCCACTGACCGCAACGGCTACTCGATCCGGGTCAATGGCCAAGATATGGGGCTAGATTACAGCATTCGGATTTTGCCCCAGAACGGCGACCTGGTGATGCTGGGCGTGCCCAACGACCGCTCTCGCCCGCAACTGGTCATCGGCCGCGCCAATGGCTTAACGGAAGACTTTGCCAAAATTACGCTGCAACCGGGCTGGCGGTTTACCAAGCGCACCTTTGGCGATCGCACGCTGGGCCACGTCTATCTCACCTATGAAGGGGTCTTCCCGCCCGGAGATGTGGCCACACAGCCCACGCCCACGCCCACGCCAATCCCCACGCCGACCCCAACCCCCACACCCGTCCCGGTCACCTTCACGGATATTTCCAGAGACATCTACGCCACGCAAATTCGCAACGCGGTTGCTGCTGGATTCATTTCGGGCTTCCCCGACAATACCTTCCGCCCGCTGGATACCCTAACCCGTGAGCAACTGGTGTCGATGGTGCTGGATGCACTCACCAAAGCGCCCAACGTCAACCTACGGATTCCTGCCGCCGCCAGCGGTGACCCCTATCGAGATGTCAATGCATCCCGCTGGAGCGCCGCCAAGATCCAATTTGCTCGCGACAACAACATTGTGCGCGGCTATGAAGACGGCACCTTCCGTCCGGCACAGCCTGTGACCCGTGCTGAACTGGTGTCGGTGCTAAAGCGAGCCGCTGAGTTTGCGCTGACGGCGCGTGGCTCGTCGCCCACTCTGCTGCTGAATCAGCCCACCCGAACCTTTGCCGACACCACAAACCACTGGGCCTCGGCGACCATCACCGAGCTATCGGGCTTCTGCGGCGTTGCGTCTCCGCTCAACGAGCAGGGCAACAACTTTGCGCCCAACGCCGCGTCCCAGCGCAACTATGCGGCTGCGGCAACGCTGCGAACCCTCGACTGTTTGCAACTGCCTCAATAGCCTCAATAGCCGCAATAACTGTCTTCTGTGGTGAATGGCGATCGCCCCTTGAGCCAGCCTTCTGCCGATGGTGGAGTTTCTGGTTCGGGGGCATTTTTTCTGCTTCCTGTTGCACCTCACTCGACTTGGGTAGAACGCACCACGTTGTGCGATTCCTGAAGCTCCCGCACCTCTCGGTGCAAAAAGTAGTTGAGAAAGGTGCGAATGCCTGTGATCGCTGCTAGTTTGGCGATTTCGTTCCAGCGGGGAGAAACCGCCGTGCCTACAATGTCAGCCGCCAGCAAAAACTCCAGCGCCAGCGCCAGAGAAAGCCCCAAATCCAGCCGAATCGGCGGCTGCACCACAAAGCCCTGATAGCGAAACATGCGGACATACTTACGGATCGCTTTGACGAGGGCGATCGCCACAATCAAAATCGCAATGAACTCCAGAATAATTTTTAGAAGCAGCGCCATTTCCTGAAGCAAAAACTCTGCTCTGTGGATCAGCGAGCTACTTGCAGACAGTGGATCGGTTGCCGGGAGATGAACCAGCATAGGGAACGCTAAACTTCTATAAACTTCTATAAACTTCTATAAACTGAACAAGTAAATCAAAGCTGGAAATCGAATGCTCAGACAAAAGCAGAGATTCATCACCAGCCCAACCAAGCCAAAAGATCCATCCAACCCTGAGAGGCTTTTGATTCGAGGTTTACCCCTCTTCCCCGCCCTTTCCCTCATGCCAGACGACTTGCCGATTTTTCTAGTCAGTGCCGGATTGGTGATTGCGTATCTGGTGATTTCAGCCCTGACCGAAATGGGCACCAAACTGCCCTGGAAAAAATGAGACAGCGGAACGGGAGCCTAGAGTCTGAAATCCTGCTGTAAAATAAGCTCCAGTCAAAAAAAGATTTACATACTTGTTAAGACTGCCCGAAGATTGCGATAGAAATCTTAAGATTCCAGATGACTTGGCTTAGATCAAGAAGAAGTGGGTAGAGTAACGCCGTGGAGGCGAACGGAACTCACCCATGCCTCCACCCAGCGTTTCTGTCCAACGCATTCACCCGACGCATTCACTGAGCCATTCAGGCATAGCAGAGAGGCATAACATTATGGCGCTTAGCGACACACTCAGCGATCAAACCACTACTCAAAACCTCGTAGCAGATTGCGTCAAGCTGATCGACGAACAGGTTGCTGCCAAAGGCGGCATTTCGGGACTGGCGCTGAAAGCGGCTTACGGAGTTGTAAAAGGCATCGAGCCAAGCTATATTTCTGGCGCAATTCGGCGGCTATTGCCCGAAGCCCTTGCTGCGCTGGACCCCATGTGGAACGAGGGCATCCAGTCGGGCGATCCGGTGCAGCACCTAATCCAAAACCGCGATCGCACGGCAGACACCCTGCTCAGCGTCACCGACCACAAAATTGAAAAAGCCAAAAACAGCGTAGTGCGGGCTTCCTACGGCAAGCTGCGAACCTCGGTCAAGGGCGACGTAGAAGCGGCCGTGCCTGGACTGGCGCAAATTTTGGGAACGCACGTCCAGAGCTAGCACCGCCCTGGGATTGAGGCAATTTAGCGACATACTAAGCGACATACTAAGGCTGCCGACGCTGACTACAATTTCCTGGCGGCGATTTCATCCAAAATTTCCATCAAGCCAAGGAGAACTCAGCGCGTTTTGCCTGGGTTCGTTTTGCAATTCTTTTGGCAATTCGTTTCGTGGCTAGCGAAGTCTTCACCGCTATTTTTCGTCAGACAGCTTTTTTGGGGCCATCACCGTATAATCAACCCGGATCGTCTGCCTGGGCCAGATGCTAGAATATGAACTTAAGAAATACACCTGTACTCTGCTTGGTTTAGCCAACCACACCGCCGGGAGCATTTATGAACAACTGCATTTTGATGGCTGAGGTCATTCAAGAGCCACAGCTTCGCTATACCTCCGATAATCAAACGCCGATTGCTGAGTTTACGGTGCAGTTTGCGGCGCTGCGCGACAATGATCCGCCGGGGCAAATTAAGGTGGTGGGCTGGGGCAACTTGGCGCAAGAGATCCAGGCAGAGTTTCATGTGGGCGATCGCGTGATCATCGAAGGTCGGCTAGGCATGAATATGGTCGATCGCCCAGAAGGTTTTAAGGAAAAGCGGGCAGAGCTAACGGTGTCGCGGATTCATCGGATTGAAGCGGATGCCAGCCTGAAATCCTCCACAGCCGACCTGCCAGGCACGGCGGCATCCCGTCTCGCAGCACCCACGTCGGCCGCAACGACTGCTCCCGCTGCTTCGCCGGCCTATGCAGCCTCCTCTGTCAAGGCAGCTCCTGCCGCCAAAGCCCCAGTAGAAACCGCCGACTATGACGATATCCCGTTCTAGGCTGGGCGATTCAATCTGCTAGACTGCTTGTTTTCACGCGAGTTTCTGCGCGAATTTCTGCAATTTCGGCTGCGCTCAGGTTGTAGAGTGCGTAGACGGTTGTGTCTATTTGAGCATCAAGCTGGGCGATCGCCCTCAGGTCTTGACTTGCTCCGCACTGCTGCCGCTGTTTTGCCAGGTCAACGAGGGTGTGGCAGGGCGTGGGGCGATCGCCCTGTTCACCCAGCGCTATCGGAATCTGGCGCAACTGGGGCGGCCCCACACGCAAATAGCCCCCCTGGAGCGCGTTGCCGCCATGCCGCTGCACAAAGAACCAGTGGATCAGCGAACTGTTCAGAATTGCCAGCAGCAGCCACAGCAGGTCAGCGCAGTTGCCCAGATGGGAGGACGAGTTGGGCGCTTGAATAATCGAGGTCGATTTTCCTGCCAGCACGCCCCCTGACTCATCCAGCGCACATTCCAGCCGTCGAGTCATGCCCGCGACGATTAGCTTGGGCTGGGTGGCTTGCTGCTGGCGCTGGGGCGAAAGCTGGCACAAATGTTGTGCAGGCAGGATGGGGTGCAGGTAGCGATCGCCCAAATAGCGCAACGGGCGATCGCCCCACCACAAGCGATAGGGATCGATCGTGCCGCTGTTGACCAGGCGCAGGTCGCCAGGGGCAGGCGTGGGATGATTGCAAATCCAGCGCTGGAGGTCGTAGGCTTCGGCGACCGTCGCTGCCCCCCGCACGCTGGCAACTTGCCCCAACATAGGAAGTTGCTGCAATCGTGCCATCAGGCTGCCCCCCTGCTGCGAATCGCCCAGCCACCACTCTGCACCCTTGGTATACAGCCATCGCCATCGCCCCACCGTTGTCAGCGTTTCCATCACCTCATAGGGCACTGGCAGACGCGCTTTAGCCTGCTGTTGGCTTAGAACATCCGGACTGGACTGCCCTTCCGCTTGCCGCCGCGCCACATATACCAGCGGATAGACCGCCGCCTGAAACACCGCCACTTGAGCATAGTCCCGCAGCGCCACAAGCTGAGTGTTCTCTGTCAGGAGCGATCGCGCTGCGGCAGCATACCCAGCCGAGCGCAGCTTGTTGGGCACCACCAGGCTCGTCATGCCGCCCGGACGACACAACTCCAGCGATCGCTCGATAAAGATGCAAAACAAATCCCAGTTGCCCCTGGCGCAGCCATAGTGCTCGGTGCAGACACGTCGCCAGTCAGGGGTTTCCAGACTCATCTGGGCAGCGTCGATATAGGGCGGGTTGCCCAACACCCCGTCAAACCCGCCTGCCTGTGCGGCTGATGGAAAGGCGGTGGTCCAGTCCAGACCCAGCAGCGCGTCGGCACAGACCAAGTTTTGCGTCAGGTCGGGTAGCACAAACCCTGGCGGCGGCTGACCCTCCAACAGCTTGAGATGGAGCGAGAGACGGGTGAGGGCGATCGCCGTTTCGTCTACATCCACCCCATAAATGCAGTCGAGCAGCACTTGCTGACGAGTGTGCCAATCCACTGGGCTATCTATTGGGGCGATTGGGGACCGCTGGGTACAGGGGGGGACAGTTGCCCCATCCACACCTGCCGAATTCGCAGACCAACCCGCCACCCACCGCAGCAGTGCCTCATAGGTCGCCAGCAAAAATGCCCCTCCCCCCGCCGCCGGATCGAGGATGCGCGGAACCCCTAGACGCTTTTGGGTAGGGGCGCTCAACAGTCGCCCCAGGGTTTGCGAAACGCAGTAGTTCACCAGCGGCTCTGGCGTGTAGTAAATTCCTCTTGCCTTGCGGCCATCTACTTTTAGGGCAGCCCTCGGCGCACATTGTCCGGGTGACGGGGCCCAGGCGAGGCACTGCTCATACAGTTGCCCCAGCCGCGCCACGGGGTAGGGAGCGCAGAGAAAGAGCGATCGCAGCAAGGCGAAGAGGGCGGTATTCATCTCAACCGACAACGGCGGCAAGGCTGTCACCGGAAACGCCAGCCCGTGCTGATAATTGGCAGCGGTCAAAAGTTGATCCAGCGCAAACTCATCGGGTTTGAGGGATTGCCCCTGCACCGGCAGCAGTCTGCGCTGCTGATAGAGCGGGATGCACAGCAGCGCCAGCAGCAGCATCCGGGCGTGGGCGTGGTCGGCGGGCTGAGTGGGTTGGCGATTCGCAAAGCGATCCTTACGGGAATCGCCCAGGATGTCCAGCAGCCGCCGATAGCTCCGCGCTGCCCAGGTTTCCAGGTCGCTCGTGCCTTGCGGGGAATGAGGAGCGATTTGCGAAGCGCTCCCGACGGGAATCGCCCCACTGGGCAAATCATCTACCCCATAGGCTCCACGGGCATCCGACTGGCGCAATTCATCCGACTGGCGCGATTGAAGCATAGCAAGATGACCGCAGAAAAACGGCGAGAAGACTCCACTAAAAGACACATGAAGACAGCTAGAAGACAGCCGCTAGAAGACAGCCATCCAGTCATCCGAAAGCTTACTATGGCATTGGATCGATGGCACAGAATCGATCGCGTCTCGCTCCTACGTTTTTTATCGCACGCTATGCCTTTGACGTTTACCAACGCAGTTCAAGAACTGACCTATCGCAAGGTGTCGGACTACCTCACGACCTCTGCGCTATTCAAGGACTCGCTGCAAGTTTTGTCCTATGCTCCCCGGTTTAACCTGTCCTACGGTTCGGCCAAGGTTGAGGTAGAGGTGCTGGATTGGGAGGTGCATCCCTGGGACGAGCGAGAACTGGCAATTGTCAAGGCGAGTAGCTGCGTTACCCTAGGCAGCCGAACGGATGAGCCGCTGATGCGATATCTGCTGATGGAAAACCACCGGATGCGGTTTGGCGCGTTTCATCTGGCAGAGACGGGCGGCGTGATTTTTTCGCACAGCGTCTTGGGCGGGGAGAACATGGACCTGATGGAACTGCAAACCTGCATTTTGTCTGTGGTGACCATTGCCGATACCTACGACGACTTGATTATCCAAAAGTTTGGCGGGCAGCGGGCGTGCGATCGCCTACCCTGACTGCCCAAACCCCAACGCCCAAAACCCACAAAAGCAGGACTTACGCACTTGCGATCAGGGTTCTATCGTTCAACTGCGTAAGTCTCAAAAGAAAAACACCCAGCAGCCCCCTGCCAGGTGTTATGTCGCTTCGGAAATCCGATTTTTTTACTACCAAAAACTACCAAAAACGTCGCACAGCGGATGAACTACTGCTCTTTCTTGACCTGAGCGTGTAGCTCAACTCCACGGTACTTACCAATCACTTTCCCCGAAACTGTGGCGACGGCGGGAACGTTGGCTTCGTATTTGATACCGCGATAGGAAAGGTTCATAGCTGGTTTCCTTTTGAATTCCATGTTTTTAGAATAGGGCGGCAGACCCGGCCCACACCTCATCCGAGCGTCTCACCTGAGCGGGTGAACTTCTGCACAAGGGCGGTTCCCGTAGGGATCGCTTCGCGAATCGCTGCCGCCAACCCCGCCAATCGTCCATCCAAAATCTCGAAAATCTCGAATCGGTATAAGATTGTAAAAGCCTGGAGAGGTGGCAGAGTGGTCGAATGCGCTCGACTTGAAATCGAGTGTCCCAAAAGGACCGTGGGTTCGAATCCCACCCTCTCCGTTTCGGAGCCTGATGAATCGCTGCACAATCCTGATGAATCGCTGCACAGTATAGTGGATGTAGTGGATTCGTGGATCATGGCTCAGTGCGTCAGCCGCCGCTAACTGGGGGAATCAGCACGACCTCGTCGCCGTCTTGCAGCACCCAGTCCGGCTCTACGAACTGATAGTTCACGCCAAAGCGAGTGAGCGATCGCCACTGCTCCAGTTCGGGATGCTCCTGCAACAGGCGATCGCATACCTCAGCGACGGTTGCCCCCTGCGGCAGCGCCAGCACTAGCTCTGGCATACCGTAGGCTTCTTGGTAGGCGGCAAATAGCTTGATGGTCACGGTCACCGTTGGGTCAGACACACTCGACAGGCTCCAAAAACCAGGTTGAACCAGAGCCAGATCGCAGACCGGTGCGCTGCAAGCTGCTCAGGGGCGATCAGGAGCGAACAGAAGCAAACGGGCGATCGCCCCCACCCTCATTCTGGCCCAATCCTCATTCTGGGGGGCTAATCCTTAAACAGTCAAAGCTTTTGTAAAAGTCTCGTAAAAAACTGCGGGAGTTTACGGCGGTGCTATCCACTTTCCCGCACACTTTCAAAGGAGATTTACGTATTGTGAGTAACCTAGACTCCGTAAAATTCCCTACTATGATTGATAAAGTGTGAAGCTATTCTGAAAGCGTGCGCTAGAATCACAAGAATAATTAATTTTCTATTCTTAGATTTTGCGGTTCACTGCTATCGGTTCCCCCTGTTGACGGTCTAAAGTTGGTAGTCCTGAATGCGGAAAGGCTGAACGAGGTCGGTACGCTAGATTACGTAAGTGGAAATATTTAAACCACCTATAACTTAAGGTTTCTGCCTGAGCAGCACTCTGCCGGTTGGGCTGAGCCGTCACATGATCTACTTCGGGGTTTGCACTTGGTTCAACGCAACAGCACACTTCGGTACGACTTACTGAATTCCCAGGACTTGCCTCATGTATTCTGTGTCTTCTCAGGCTGACTCTTCTAGACCATTTCTGACGTGGCAGCGGATTTTGGACTGGGCCCAGGAGCATTACCGCACCCGCACCTTTGCAAAGGATGAAAAGATTCCAGCGCGTCCTGGACTGCTGTACCTAGTGCAGCGGGGTGCAGTGCGTCTGGTGGGTGAGGCACAGGTGAGCGCCAACGGCAGTTCCTCCCGCCTGCCCCGAATCAACTCCGAAGAGGCATTTCTGGGCTTTGTCGGCGCGGGTCAACCCTTTGAAATCGTGGCGCAATCGCCCTTTACGCTCCAAGCCTTTGCCCATGTCGAGCAGACCTCGGTGATCTGGCTTTATTGGCATGATCTGGACAACTGGCCGCACTTCCGTCGGGAAGTTTTAGACGCATTTCGCTTGCAGCACCAGCGCAAGCTGCTGTGGCTGAGTACGCTGGGGCAGCGCCGCACGATCGACCGGCTGCTGGGGTTCATCACACTGCTGGTAGAAGAATTTGGTGAACCCAGCGACGATACCTACTATTTGCCGTGGTCGTTGACCCATGCCCAAATCGGCAGCGCCATTGGCTCGACTCGCGTCACGGTGACCCGGCTGATGGGCAAGCTGCGCCAGCGCGGGCTGATTCGCAGCTATGGCGACAACCTGATTGCAATCCCCGCCGAATCGACCATGCTGCAAAAGCGTAACAGTGCTTCCTAGGTTTTGGGTTCGGGGGGCTGTTGGATCGATTCTCGATTTTGGATTTGCGATTTTGGATTGCCCGTCAAGCGTCTGCGGGGCTTTCAGAATTTCATTCGTAGCTCCGCTGAGGAGAATGGATATTAGACGTAGCTGCAACGCGCCGTCTTGCAAGGCTTTGATGGGTTCCGATGGCGCAAACGCATCGTATGGGAGAGCGATCGCCCGATGAATTTGCGGCTGCCTCAGAAGCGCCACCTGCGGCGGTGTCAGCCATGTACCGACTGGAGGGCCAGAGTTGGTGTATAAATTCCAGGTCTGTTGTTTCGGTGCCTGATCCGCCATGTCCAATTCTTCGCCCAACTCCCTGTCTGCGATCGCCCGTGCGCGAAATATTCGCTATTTCATGATTTCCTTCACCGACCTGTTTGGGGTGCAGCGGGCCAAGCTGGTGCCTGCTGAGAGCATTGATGCGATCGCCGCGAATGGGGCAGGCTTTGCGGGGTTTGCGGCCTGGCTGGATCAGTCGCCCGCCGACCCAGATATTCTGGCGTTTCCCGATGTGGAGCGGCTGTTTCAGCTTTCCTGGCGACCAGATGTGGCGTGGCTGCCCGCCGACCTGCACCAGGTTGATGGACAGCCGCTAGAACAAGCGCCGCGCCTGGTGCTAAAGCGAGTGATCCAGCAGGCGGCGGAGATGGGGCTGCGGGTGAAAACGGGCGTAGAGTGCGAATACTTTCTGCTGTCGCCCAGCGGGGAGGAGATTTCCGATGCGGGCGATCGCCAGAGCAAGCCCTGCTATGACCAGCAGGCTCTGATGCGCCGCTATGACGTGATTCGCGAAATCTGCGACAGCATGATCGCCCTCGGCTGGGGGCCCTATCAAAACGACCACGAAGATGCCAACGGTCAGTTTGAAATGAACTGGACCTACGACGATGCGCTGGTGACAGCCGATCGGCAGGCGTTTTTCAAATACATGGTCAAGTCCATTGCCGAAAAGCACGGCCTGCGGGCCACCTTCATGCCCAAGCCCTTTGCCCACCTGACGGGCAACGGCTGCCATGTCCATTTTTCAGTCTGGGACAGCGCTGGAGACACCAACCTGTTTGCAGATCCAGAGGGCGAACTGGGGCTATCGCCGCTGGCCTACCAGTTTCTCGGCGGCGTGCTGCATTCTGCTGAGGCGCTGTGCGCGATCGCCAATCCCACGGTCAACTCCTACAAGCGCATCAACGCGCCCGTCACCAACTCTGGGGCCACCTGGTCGCCCAACACCGTCAGCTACAGCGGCAACAACCGCACCCACATGATCCGCATTCCCGAACCCGGTCGGTTTGAGCTGCGGCTGGCCGATGGCGCAGCAAATCCCTACCTGCTGCCCGCCGCCCTGATCGCCGCTGGGCTAGACGGTATCGCCCAAAAGCGCGACCCCGGCCCCCGCTATGACAACAACAGCTACACCGAGCCGCTGCCCCCTGGCACTGTGCCCCAACTGCCGCTGTATCTGCTAGAAGCCCTGCGCCGATTTGAAGCCAGCCCCGTGCTGCCCCAGGCGCTAGGCTCCGCCTTTACCCAGGCGTATCTCAAGCTCCAGCGACAAGCCTGGAACGAATATAGCGCTCACATTTCCACCTGGGAACGAGAGACGACGCTGGACTGCTAGGCTAGGGATTACCGCAATCTGCCCCTGATTCCCGCCCGCTCATGTTCCTCCGATCGCTGCATCTGCGCCAGTTTCGCAACTACCGGGATCAGGCGGTGAGTTTCGCTGCGCCGAAGACGATTTTGGTGGGCGACAATGCCCAGGGCAAGTCGAACCTGCTGGAAGCGGTGGAACTGTTGGCGACGCTGCGATCGCACCGCAGTAGCCGCGATCGCGACTTGGTGCAGCAGGACATGGAAGACGGCAGCATCGCCGCCCGGCTAGAGCGAGACAGCGGCTCTGTAGATTTGGGGCTGATCCTCCGCAGCAGCGGGCGGCGCACCGTCTCGCTGAACGGGCAAACCCTGAAACGCCAGGTAGACTTTCTGGGCACCCTGAGCGCCGTGGAATTTTCCAGCCTGGATTTGGAACTGGTGCGCGGCGGGCCGGGGCATCGTCGCCAGTGGATTGATACCCTGCTGACCCAGCTTGAACCCGTCTACGCGCACCTGTTGCAGCAATACAATCTGGCGCTGCGCCAGCGCAATGCTTTACTTAAGCAGTCTTCCAATCGTGCTGAGGCTTCTCCACCGCCAGATCAGGCCCAGCTTGCGGTGTGGGATGCCCAGCTAGCGACTCTGGGCACGCGGGTCATCCGTCGCCGGGCCCGGGCGATCGCCCGCATTTCGCCCCTGGCGGAATTCTGGCATCGAGACATCAGCGGCAGCCGCGAAACTCTGGAAATTCACTATGCGCCCAGCGTGCCGATGGAAAAAGACGACCCGGCGCTGATTCAACAGGCGTTTTTGGAGAAGATTCAGCAGCGGGCGATCGCCGAACAGGTGCAGCACACCAGCCTCGTCGGCCCCCACCGCGACGAAATCGAGTTCAGCATCAACCACACGCCTGCGCGTCAATACGGCTCCCAGGGGCAACAGCGGACGCTGGTGCTGGCGCTGAAGCTGGCTGAACTAAAGCTGATCGAATCCGTCGTGGGAGAGCCGCCGCTGCTGCTGCTGGACGACGTGCTGGCCGAACTCGACCCCAAGCGCCAGCACAAGCTGCTGGACACAATTCAAGATCGGTTCCAAACCCTGATCACCACGACGCATCTGGATTCTTTCGATTCGCAGTGGCTCCGGTCGTCGCAGGTGCTAACTGTGGTGGCGGGACAGATTGCGCCAGCCTAGCCCCGATACTCGTCGCCGCAGTCGCCAATTTGGTTCAGCAAGTTGCGCGATCGCCCTGAAACCTGCTCGATCCGCTGCCAGTCGTCGGCATCCAACTGGAAGTCAAACACGCGGGCGTTGTCGGCGCGGTGTTCGGCGATGCTGAGGCGCGTGCCCACGATCACGCCTGCTACGGCTGGCTGGTCGAGAATGGCCCGCACCGCCACATTTGACAGGCTGGCGTGATGTTTGTGGGCGATCGCCTCCAGGGTCTTCAGCAAGTCCTGAAATAAGTCCCAGCCGCCCCACGCATCAATCATGCGCTTGTATTTTTGCTGAGACACGGTGGCCAGTTCGCCCCGACGCGGCTCTGGTTTGCCCAAGTAGCGCTCGGACAGGAAGCCGCCGCAGAGTGTGCCGTAGGTCAGCAAATGCACGCCCCGCTCCTGGCAGAGCTTCGCCATGTAGACCTCCGGGCGGCGATCGACCAGGGAATACTGCACCTGGTTCGACACGATCGGGATGCCGCTGTCGAGGATAATTTGCAGATGCTCGGTGTCAAAGTTGGTAAGCGCCAGATGGCGGAGTTTGCCGTCGCGCTGCAAATCGACCATGTGCTTCAGCGCGTCCAGATAGGCCGGGTCGCCATAGTCCCACCAGTGAAACTGGAGCAAGTCGAGACAAGGTGTGTCCATGCGCTGGCGCGACACGTCGATGCTGCGTTCTACGACAGCACGGGGCATCGGGCCCGGCCGGGGCACCCATTTGGTAAACGCTTGCACCCGAGATAGCGCCGCCTCGCCTCGCGCTGCCGCAAGCTGCCGCCGAAACGCGCCGATAAAGTCTTCTGCCGGGCCGTAGTGATCGGCCAGATCCCAGGTGGTGTAGCCCGCGTCGAGATAGTCCACCATGCTGGCGATCGCCCCGTTCGGGTCAATCCGTCCGTGCGCTCCCGATACCTGCCACATCCCATTCAGCAGGCGGCAAATGGTCAAATCTGGGGCGAACTGAAACCTGCTGGAGTCGGGTAGCAGCATAGAACAGGGGTTCGTTTGTAGACTACAGAACCTCGGCCCGCAGCCGTGCCAGCGGCAAACTCAGTAGCTTGCGTGGCCCCGACACGTAGGCCCGCTTGCGAAACACGTCGTAGCGGTTGCGCTCGATCGCGTCCAAAATTTGCCGATACAACATCAGCGCCGACCACACGGGAAATCTCGCATCGCGGCTCAGCAGGCTGACACCGCTTTCCGCCTGCACAAAGAACTTTCGCGCCCGCTGAATTTCAAATTTCATCAGCTCTCGCCAGCGCT
Organism: Thermoleptolyngbya sp. C42_A2020_037; assembly: GCF_015272455.1. Classification (NCBI taxonomy): domain Bacteria; kingdom Bacillati; phylum Cyanobacteriota; class Cyanophyceae; order Oculatellales; family Oculatellaceae; genus Thermoleptolyngbya; species Thermoleptolyngbya sp. C42_A2020_037. The sequence goes on along the minus strand of NZ_JACYLP010000055.1, from coordinate 24,895 downwards.
CATCTACCACGCCGTTAAACAAATCGGCTTCGGTATAGTTGAACAGCGCCAGGTCTTCGAGCGGCAGGTAAATCCGACCGCGTCGCGCATCTTCACCCACGTCGCGGAGAATGTTGGTGAGCTGGTTGGCAATGCCGAGGGCGATCGCCTCCTGCGTTGGATCGACCAACCCGCCCTTGCTCCACGGGGCCGTGCGGCGGCTGTCGTCCACACCCATCACGGCCGCCGACATCAGCCCCACCGTACCCGCCACGCGATAGCAATACAGCTTTAGCTCCTCAAAGGTTTCGTAGCGGTTGCGATAGAGATCCATCCGCTGCCCTTCGATCATGTCGCGGAAGGGCTGGATATCGAGCGAGAAGCGCTCCAGCGTATCCACCAGCGCCACGTCTACATCCTCCAGCGGATGCCCCGCAAAGATCGTTTCTAGGTTTTCTTCCCACTGATCGAGCGTTTCATCCGTGGTGTAGGCTGCTTCTGCTCCGTCCACCAGTTCATCCGTGCGCCGACACCAGACATAAATCGCCCAAATCGCCCGCCGCTTTTCTTCCGGCATGAGCAGCGTCCCAAGATAAAACGTCTTGGCATATTCCTGGGTGATCTGGCGACAGCGCTCATAGGAATCGTCCAGAGATACCAGGACGGTTTTGCAGGAAGGCTTCGGCAGTTGCAGCATTACATCGCAGGGCTGGAGGAATACAGTTAAACCTATCAGTAATCCGTCACCTGCGGTTCATTTGAAACGATTAGCATTCCAGAAATGAAACCGCTGGAGTGATTTATCGGGCTGAAGTGGCCACCAGGTCAGGCGGCGCAGAATCGACCGGAGAGGCGGGGAATCGCTGAGCGATCGCCTCGGCCGCCTGCTTACCCGACAGCACTGCACCCTCCATGCTGCCCAAGTAGCGCTGCATGGTGTAGCTTCCGGCAAGGAAGAAGTTGTCGATTGGCGTTGCCTGGTCAGGGCGACACGCCTGCATTCCCGGTGCGGCCGTATAGACCGAGCGCGGCGTTTTCACGATCTTGTGTTTCAGCAGCGTAGCCGGGTTTTCGCCCGCCAAATCATCAGGGAAGAGTTTCCTTAGCTCCTCCATTGTCGCCGCCAGGATCTCGTCTTCAGACTTATCGATCCAGTCTTTTGCCGGAGCCAGGACCAGTTCTAGCATCGAGCGGTCGGGGTTGGCGTATTCGCGGCAGGTGTTGCTCATGTCGGCATAGACGCTGAGCAGGGGCGATCGCGAAAATAGCAGCTGATCCACATCCGTTAGCTTGCGGTCAAACCATAAATGAATGTTGATCACGGGCACGCCTTCCAGTGCTTGCATCTTTTGGAAGAACTCCAGCTTCGTCCACGGCTCTGGCATTAGCGCTTTGATCACGTCTACCGGCATCGCCGAGACGTACACATCTGCCGTCACCACCTCATCCGGCGCACCGTCCAGTCCGCGCACCGCAAACCCGCGTACTGTACCGTCTTCGTTTAGCAAAATCTGCTTTAGCGGCTTCTTCAGCAGCACCTCGCCGCCGCGCTCCGTCACGTAATCCACAATCGGCTGACACAGGCGCTCCGTCGGCGACCCATCCAGAAACGCCACCTTCGAGCCGTAGCGCTCCTGCAAAAAGCGGTTCAACGCCGTCAGAGGAACCGTTGCCGACACGTCTTCAGGATTGATAAAGGTGAGCGCCTTGGAAGCGGCCACAAAAATGTCGCTGTTGACCCGCTCGTCTACGCCTTGCAGCCGCAGCCACTCCAGCAGCGAGTACTTGTCCATGTTTTCCACATACTGCTGACCGCGCACCACCGCAGGCAATAGCCCGATGGCAAAGCGAATTTTCTGATTCCAGGTCAGCATGTCATTGTTGCGGAGGATCGACAGGATGACATTGAACGGAGCAGGGATATCGGGCACGTCGAAGCGCGACAGCACGCCCGGTTTCTCTGGCTGGTTGAAGATCAGCGTGTGTTCTTTCCACTGGAGCCGGTCTTCAATGTCTAGTTCCTTAAACAACTGGAGCATGTTGGGGTATGCCCCAAAAAAGACGTGCAGACCCGTTTCATACCAGTCGCCGTCGGCATCCTTCCAGGCGGCTACCAGCCCGCCCAGCACGTCCCGGCTTTCCAGCACAATGGGCGTGTGTCCTGCGTCTACTAAATACTTGGCGCAGGCTAGCCCGGCCAATCCTCCCCCTGCGATCGCCACCCGCATGTACGCGCTGTCCTCTGAAATACCTGTTTACACTAGCTCTCATTATATGTTGCAAACTGTAACAAGGCGGGCCGTCAACGGGCATTTTTCCGAGATCTGCCGCTTGAGGGAGGTGCATTTGATCCCTTCTCGGAGCATTAGCCCGAATCATTAGCCAACGTTAGCCCACTTTAGCCAAGAAATAAGTGGCTCTCAGGCTGGATGTTGATTTCCAGTGGTACAGCCTGGGGTTCTGCCGTGAGGGCAAACAGAATAGCGTCGGCCGCCGTTTCGGGACGGAGCATCTTGGTGCGATCGACCTTGAGGCTGACCTGATCCCAAAAGGGTGTATCCACGCCGCCAAAGTAAAATAGTGTGAACTTCACGCCAAAGCGCTTTAGCTCGTCTGCCATGCACTTGCTGAAGCCCACCACGCCAAACTTAGAAGCGCAGTAGGCCGCCGCCATCGCCATTGGGTGCTGTCCCAAAATTCCAACCACATTGCAGATATGCCCCGACTTGTGTTCCTTCATGACGTTGGCGGCGGCCTGACAGGTGTAGAAGCTGCCCTTAAGGTTCAAATCCAGCATGGCATCCAGGTCGGCAGGTTCGATCTTGTTGTATTGCTTGAGGATGCCTGCGCCCGCTGCATTCACCAGCACGTCGATTTTGCCGAATTGGGCGATCGCCTTTTGCATCAGCGCTTCGGCCTGCTTCGGGTCGGTGATGTCTGTTGGCACGGCCAGCACGCCACCAGGCGCACCAGCCAGCGAATGGGCCAACGGGTTCAGCGTCGCTGTATCTCGCGCCGCCAGCACCAGCGCTGCACCCAAGGGAGCCAGCTTTTGCGCCAGCGCCGACCCAATGCCCCCCGTTGCGCCCACAATGACAACCACCTTGCCTTGCATAACCCGCCCCGCTTCTTTACATTTCTTAATTTCACTCCTCATCATATCGCCTTACTCGGCACGGTGCATCTGCCCAATGCCAGCCCTAATTCCAGCATTGGTACGGGTGGGAAACCGAGCAAGCATGGCGATCGCCCGTCTGCGGGGATCACGGACGACAGCCGCTTTGCCGAGTTCCAGTCCGGTTTGGCAGCGGGTAAGAAATTAAGTTTGGTCACAGGGCAATCGCCCGCCGAGTTGCCAGTGGTAGCTTAGACTACAGGCACGTTTCTCAATCAATCTTCCTGGACGGGGCCTGTGCCTCCTGCCTCGCTACCGGACGCGGCGATCGCTTACGGCTTGTAACGCTGCTTTGATTGGGGCATATCAGCCTAGCGATGGTCTAGAACCTTCTGTTTCGTCTAGATGCTCGGCTGCATCGCCCAAGCTCCTCTGCCTCCGAAAGAGGCATCGGCGTGCAGGCTCAAGAGCGAGTGCTGCGGGTTCAGCCTACACTGAATTAAAATTCAGCATTCACGCCTTTTGTCCCTGGCATTGGGAACTAGGCGTATTCAACGCAAACAATTAAATACATTTGAAATTGAAAAGGTCTGCTCTTGGGCAGACCTTTTGGCGTATGTTTGCGTATGTTGGCGTATCGCAGACCTCGCAAGCTACGGCAGCGCGTAGGCAGACTGGAGCGCCCACAGAATCAGCGCCGCAATGCTGCCCAAAATCAGCACCGCCGAGAGCGTCAGCGCAATCGGACTATCTGCGCCAGAAAATTTCATAATGCCTCGATTCCAGTCCGTCATAAGTACCAATCCTTGCTAAGTAAATAGAGTTTAGAAACGTTTCGGAGTTGATCAACCGTTGAAGTGACTCTGAAAACGCGACTTGGGTCAGTGCCCTAGCCTGATTGATAAGGATGTCTGAAAAGGGTGAATTACAACGGAGTCATTTAACGGAGTCATTAAGATTTGAGTGCTGACGGCTCAACGGAAGAAACCAGGTTTCAGCCATTCGCCTCGATTTTTCAGACATCCTCTCATCCTGAATTAACCGAATCTTAATTAGCTTGATTCAGTCTGGCGAGATTCAGTACAGCGAGATTGGTGGCGGCAGAAGTCATTTGGCAAGACGAAAAAAGTCGAGAATATACAGATACATCGACTTGAATGCCGGACAAGCTGCGCTAAACCGACTCGATTTTAACCACACTTTTTTCACTTGAGGGTTATATGGCTCACCTCCGCACAGTTTTTAAGATTTAGAACAGAATTCTTTGAGGATTCACCAGCAGCATGGATTGGGAAAGGCTGATAGGGGCGATCGCCCAGGGGGGGCCGGCCGGGCTGCTGCTGATGGGGCTGCTCTTGCTGGAACTGGGGCTGCGGGCGTTGGGCCTGGGCAACCCGCCGCTCTATGTGGCCGACCCAGAAGCGGGCTATCGGCTGCGCCCCCATCAGCGAATACGGCGCTGGGGCAAACGCATGGTCATTAACCAGCACAGCCTGCGGAATTTTAGCAAGATGCCCCAAGCAGGCTGGCGCGTGCTGCTGCTGGGCGACTCTATTGTTCACGGCGGCATCTGGACAGATCAGGCGCACACGATTTCCGAACAGGTGCGGCAATTTCTCGCGTCCCGACTGGGTGAAACGGGCATGGTGCTGAATGCGGCCGCACCCTCTTGGGGGCCGCAAAACCAGTGGGGCTATTTGCGGCAGTTTGGCACCTTTGGGGCGCAGGTGGTGGTGCTGCTGCTGAATACAGACGATCTGTTTGCGCCGCCGCCCACCGACTGGCCCGTGGGGCGCGATCGCCAATATCCCCGCCACCGTCCGCCGCTGGCCCTCTGGGAAGCGCTATCGCTCCTACTATCCCGTCCCACCCCGCGCCCCGCGACCCGTCCGCCCAGCGGCGACCCCGTTGCCGATAACCTGCTGACGATTGAACAAATGCGTCAGTTTGTGCAGCCCCAGGCGCAGTTTCTCGTGGCGCTGTCCCCCCTGCGACGAGAATTAAAACAGCCTGGCCCGCGAGACTATGAACAGGTCGCTCGCCAGCGCCTCCGCACCTTGCTGGCAGCGGGCAATGTGCCGTTTCTTGACCTGCTGCCTCGGTGGAACACGCTGCGAAACCCCGAAGCCCTCTATCGCGACGGCATCCACCCCAGCCCCGCCGGAAACGTGCAAATCAGTCAGGCGATCGCCGAATTTATCCTCCACCATGCCCAACGCCACCTCTCCCAGTACCTATCTCGGCATTGACTTTGGCACCTCCGGCGCACGGGCGATCGCCACCGACAACAGCGGCGAAATCCTGTCCCAAACCAGCATTCCGTTTCCCAATAGCCCAGCCGAATCGCTCACCGACCTCTGGCAAGACACCCTCTTTGCGCTGATTGCCCAAATTCCTGCCGAGATTCGCCAAACCCTGGCGGCGATCGCCCTCGACGGCACCTCTTCCACCGTCCTCCTGTGCGACGATGCCGGAATTCCCCTGGTCGAACCCCTGCTCTACAACGATTCACGCGGTGCGGAAATGCTAGACCAAGTAAGGGCGATCGCCCCGCCCCAGCACACCGTCCTCAGCGCCACCTCCAGCCTTGCCAAGCTCCTCTGGCTCCTCAGCACGCTGCCCCCGTCCCCAAACGCTCCCCCCCCGCACCTCCTCCACCAAGCCGACTGGCTGGCCTTCCTGCTGCACGGTCGCCTCGGCATCAGCGACTATCACAATGCCCTCAAGCTGGGCTACGACGTGGGCGAGTTGCGCTATCCCGACTGGCTGCTGGCGGCAAACCTGCCCGTGCAACTGCCCCAGGTAAAAGCGCCCGGTGAGGTGATTGCCCCGATTTTGCCTGACCTGGGCGATCGCCTGGGCATTCCCGCCACCTGCCAGATCTGCGCGGGCACGACAGACAGCATCGCCGCCTTCCTCGCCAGCGGAGCCAGCACGCCGGGGCAAGCCGTCACCTCGCTGGGGTCTACGCTGGTGCTCAAGCTGCTCAGCACCGTCCGGGTAGACGACGCAGCCAGCGGCATCTACAGCCATCGGCTGGGCAATCTGTGGCTGGTGGGCGGCGCATCGAACACAGGCGGCGCGGTGCTGCGGCAGTTTTTCAGCGATGCCGAACTCGCCGCCCTCAGCGCCCAGATCGACCCGTCGCGCCCCAGCCCGCTGGACTATTACCCCTTGCCAAAGCCGGGCGATCGCTTTCCGATCAACGACCCCAACCTGCCGCCCCGCCTAGAGCCGCGCCCGGAAAACCCGGTCGAGTTTCTCCACGGCTTGCTAGAAGGCATCGCCCGCATCGAGGCGCTAGGCTATCGGCGGCTGGCAGACCTGGGCGCAACGCCATTACGAGAAGTGCTAACCGCAGGCGGCGGTGCCCAGAACGAGGCGTGGACAAACGTGCGATCGCGCCTGTTGCAGGTTCCCGTAATACCTTCTCCCCACACCGAAGCCGCCTACGGAACCGCCCGCCTTGCCCGCGCCGCCCGACAGCCCAAGGTGGATTTTGGATTTTAGATTGGCGATTTGGATTGCCAGTTCACGACTCTGTAAAGCGCTCAGCGATGCAGAGAATTGGAACAAACCCCAAATCCCAAACCCAAAATCCCGATTTTGCTCACCTGATTACTTACCTAATGATGTTTCGTTTCCCCATCTTGGGAATTCTCAAGGGGTATCCTACGGGATTCGTAATTTCTTGAGTATGCTGTTATCCATAATCAATGTAGATTATGTAGATTGATCTGATTTGGCGATCATCTACTGGTTAGGGATTGAAATCTGGCTTAATCAAACTCTGGATTAACCGAAATCTGGCTTAACAGCGCCCGCTCAGAAACGCCGCCAGTGAACACGCTTTCCCATCGTTTGCGAGACGTGGACTTATGACAGACGCACAACGCCCAAGCATCCCGCCCAACTCCGTTCCCCGCACGCCGCCACCGCCGGGTCGTCCACCCGCTAGCGCTCCGCCGATGGGCGACCTCGGGCAAACCGGCCAGCAAATGCCTTCGCAAACCTTTGCATCGACCCAGGCCAACACGGCACCGGGCACTCGCGTCAGTCCTGCTCCGGGGGGCGCAAAGCCCAGCATGGGCGCTCCAGCGGTGAAGCCGCCGCCCACGCCCGCACCGCCGCCGATGATGGGGCACCGTCCCGCTGCGCCGCCGCCGATGCAGGCCTCCCGCAGCAAGGCTTCGCCGGGTCAGCCGACGCTGGCGCAAATTGTCCGCGAAGCCTACGACAAAGGCTTCTCAGATATTCACCTGGGCGTGGGCGAAGCACCCCGCTTCCGCAACCGGGGCGAGATCGACATGACCGAGTATCCGGTAACGGATCTCGACACCTTCTTTAGCTGGCTACAAGAAATTCTCTCGGATGCCGAGATTCAGCGGTTTAAGGACACGCTCGACTTTGACGGTGCGACGCAATACGACTTTGCCCGTGTCCGGATCAATATCTTTGATTCGCTGCGCGGCCCGGCAATGGTGATGCGTCTGATTCCGCTGAAGATCTTGACCATTGAGCAACTGGGTTTGCCGCCTGTCTTCAAGGAAATCTGCCACTATCACAAGGGGCTGATCCTGGTGACAGGGCCCACTGGGTCGGGTAAATCGACCACGATGGCGGCGATGGTGGACTATATGAACAGCGAAATGCCCAAGCATATCGTCACCATTGAAGACCCGATTGAATTTGTCCACACTAGCCGCAAGTGTCTGATCCGCCAGCGAGAAGTGGGCATTCACACGATGAAATTTGATGCGGCCCTGAAGGCCTCGCTGCGGGAAGACCCTGACGTGATTCTGGTGGGGGAAATGCGGGACATTGAAACCGTGAACACTGCCCTGAAAGCCGCGCAAACGGGTCACTTGGTGATGGGAACGCTGCACACTAACAGCGCTGTGAAGACGATTGAGCGGATTTTGGGCTTGTATCCGCCGGATCAGCAGGAACCCATGCGAGTGGCGATCGCCGAATCGCTGGTGGCCGTCATCGCGCAGGGCCTCTGCCGCACCACCGACGGCAAGCGGGCCGCCTTCCACGATATTCTGATCAACACGGACGCAATTCGCGACTACATCCGCAAGGGCGATTTGGACGAAGTGGAAGCGCTGATTCCGCGATGCAACTTTGACGGCATGTGTACGATGAACCAGTCCCTCTACAAGCTGTATGAGGCAGGACGCATTACGGAGGAAACGGCGCTAGAGATGTCGCCCAAGCCCAACGAAATGGCGCAAATTTTGCGCGGGCGTGTCTAGGTTGCAAAGCTCAACGGTTCCTGGGGTGGATTTTTCGGACTGGATCAGGTGCGAAAAGCCCACCCTTCTCGCTTTTTTGCACCCCTGCGCTTGGCAATTGATTTTCCATGAAAGCCCCGCTGCCAGAACTATACAAGGGAATTGCCCTGTTTACCCCAGGGGGCGACCTGGTGTACTGTATCGACCCAGACAAGCAGAGTCATTGGCATTTGCACCTGTGTGCGGCGCTCCAGGAGTGGCTCGATCTATCGGAACCGCCGCTGTTTCTGGTGCCGTGGTACACCGCGTCGATCGACCGCTGGCGATCGCCCGAAAACCAGTCCATCATTACGTCTGCTGAGGTATATCCGCTGGTGGCACGGCATCAGGCGGTGCTGAATGCCGTCTTTGGCACTGGCGATTTGCTCTGGCAAACCGTGCAGCCGCCCGACAACCTGGACGAGTCGCTGATGCTGCTGACCTATCAGAGCCGCTTTCCCGAACTGTGGCGATCGCACGATCTGGTGATTCGCTACGAGTCTCCGGCCATTCAGCAGATAAGCCAGCCAGAGGCACAGCCATCGTCCTGGAGTCGGCTATCGTGGCAAGCCCAATCGCCCAACGTTTCCAAACAGGGCTATGTGCTGCGTCTTTATGTGTCGAGCAACAGCGATGTAACCGAGGCAATTTTGACCAACCTGCACCGCCTCCTCGAAGACCTGATTCAGCAGCCCTACACGCTGAAAATCATTGACGTATACAAGTATCCTGACCTGGCCGAGCAAGACCAGATCACAGCCACGCCGACGCTGGTCAGAGTTTGGCCAGAGCCAGTCCGCCGCGTCACTGGACGGCTCGAAGATGCCAGCCGCGTCATGCAACTGCTGATTGCCTCGAAGGGCGAGATCAGGGACGGGAGAGCGGAGTAATGGGGCACGGGGAAGCAAGATTTTGCCGCCTCTCTCGCTCTCCCCTTTCGCACTTCATCCATCAACCCTCCCCCCAACGACCGCCCGCATCTGCTGGCTGACCAGATCGACCAAAAAGGTGAGGGCAACAAAGCACCCCAGCGTTAGCAATAGCCCGCCATAGTCAAAGCTGCTGAGTTGTTCGGTCAGGCGGCGACCCAGCCCCCCTGCGCCCACCAGCCCGACAATTACCGTTTCGCGCATACAGACCTCCCAGCGGTAGAGGGTGTAGGCCAGAAATCGCCCCAGGTTTTGAGGCAAAACGCCGTAGAGAATTGCCTGCCCGCTGGATGCGCCCAGGGCGTGGAGCGATCGCACGGGGCGGTCGTCCAGGTTTTCGTTGACCTCGGCCATGAGGCGGCCCAGAATGCCCAGGTTATGTAGACCGAGGGCGATCGCCCCTGGCAAGATGCCTGGAAACAGCACAAACAGACACACCAGTGCCCAGATGGGGGCGGGCACGGCGCGGCTGAGCAATAGCCCCAGTCGGGTTGCCAGCAGCAGCAGCCAGGCGAAGGGGGCTTGGGTCGTTGCGGGGTCGTCTAGCGGGCGCAGCCAGCCGCCGGGCAACAGGAAGGTTTGGGCTGCGGGAAAGGAGAGCAGGACACCGCCCAATCCGGCTAGGGCGATCGCCAGAATCGACATCACCAGCGTCAAGCCAGAGAGGTGGAGCAGCGTCGCCCATTCGTCTGGGCTGGGCCACGGGGGCACAGCGGCGGCTGCGATGTCGCCCAGCAGTCGTCGTGTGCGAGCTGACCAGAGCCGCGTCCAGTCGATGCCCAAGCCCCAAAAGCAGAGCGGAATCGACAGGGCGATCGCCCCCCAAGACAGGCGCAGCGGCCAGGGGTTGGCAATGTGCGGATCGGGTTTCGCAGCCTGGGAATTCTGTGAGCTTTGGAACCTGGTTTGAGCCAAATTGAGATCCAGCCGACTGGTGAATCCTAGCCTGCGCCGCACCCAGCCGCTCCACCAATCGACCCCGCCATTCAGCAGCACCAGCGCATAAAACCCCGTCCAGAGTTGCCCATAGCGGAGCGATTGCAGGCTCAGCAAAATCTCGTAGCCCAGCCCGCCCGCGCCGATCACCCCCAGCACCGCCGCCGACCGCAGGGAACACTCGAACCGATAGGTCGTGTAGGACAGCAAATCTGGAAACGCCTGGGGCAACAGGCCGTAGAGCCACGCTGCCAGCGGCGACACCCCGCTCCCCAGAAGGGCATTCAGCGGTTCCTGGGGCGTTTCGTCAAAAATTTCGGCAAACACCTTGGACACGATCGCCCCAAAGGGCAGGGCGATCGCCAGCACCGCCACCAGCGGGTTCAGCCCCAGAATGTTTAAAAAAAATAGACCCCAGAGGAGTTCGTGAATTGCCCTGGGAACCGCCAGCAGCCCGCGAATCAGCAGCCACGCGGGAGCTGCCCACGCGCCACCCGCCGCCGCCCTTGGCAGCATCGTTTGCCACCAAGTTTGGGAAGACAGCACCCCGCCCACCAGCCCCAGCCCCACACTCAGGGTCGTGCCGCAGACCGCATAGGCAAAAGTGACCAACGTGGCCCTAGCAATCACCCCCAGGAAGTCGCGGCTGAGGTCGGGCCGCAGGCTGCTGGCCCAAAACTCTGCAAACTGGCCCCAGCCGCCGGGGTTGACCAGGGTCGCGTCCGGTCGTCCAATGCCTGTGGCGTACAGCGAAAGGGCGATCGCCCCCAGCATCACCAATCCCCACCCGCTGCGACGGTTTAGCCAGGGGGGAGGGGGTGGCAGGGCAATCGGTGCAGCGGGCATCGGGTTGCAAAAACGGTTAAGGGACAGGCTGCTCTAAACGATACAAGCTGTGGATCATCGCGTCTGTCACCTGGGCGGGTGGCGCGTCAAACTGAATCTGCCCCTGCCGCAGCCCCACCAGCCGCGTGCAGTATTGAAACGCATATTCGATATCGTGCAGGCTGATGACCAGCGTTTTGCCGCTCTGCTCCGTCAGGCGGCACAGCAACGCCATCAGGTCGTGGGCGCGGGCCGGGTCGAGGCTGGCGATCGGCTCGTCTGCCAGAATTGCCACTGGGTCTTGCACCAGCAGCCGGGCGATCGCCACTCGCTGTTGTTCGCCGCCCGATAGCCGATCCGTGCGAGCATACAGCTTTTCGGCAATGCCGACCTGAGCCAGTGCTTGGGCAGCCACATCCACCGACTGCGGCCACAGCAGCGACCAGGCGGCCTTCGCTAGCGACCAGCGCCCCAGGTGTCCGGCATTGACGTTGTGAATCACCGACAGATTGGTGACCAGGTGATGCTGCTGATAGACCGTCCCAATTTGCCGCTGCACCCGCCGCCGCTGTCGAGGAGACAGTCGCCGCAGGTCTTGTCCCAGCACGGTCACCTGCCCCGCCGACGGCAGCAGCGTCCCATTCAGCAGGCTCAGTAGGGTGCTTTTGCCTGCGCCGCTGGGGCCAATCAGCGCGACCCGCTCCCCAGCGGCAATGCTCAGGTTTACCCCGGCCAGAGCTGTGAGCGCGTGAAACTGGCGCGTCACTTGGCTGAGCTGAAAAATGGGTATGCCCATCACTGGATCTTGCCAATCTGGCGACCGACGGACTCAATTTGCGAGTAGTTCTCGTTTTTCGTGGGAATAAACTTCGCCGCGCCAAACAGATCCAGCACTTCTTTTTGGTCTGGGTTGGCCGGGTCTAGCTCCGTAAACGCCGCCTGCACCTTTTGGATAAAGCCCTGGCCGTAGCGCTCTTCCACCTCCGGGCTAATCACCCAGTGATAGTCGTAGTAGGGCGGCGTGGTCCAGATCACCTGCACCTTACTGGTGTCCACTGCGCCCTCTGCCACTCGCGATTCCCAGACTTGAGAATTCAGTGCGCCGACTTCGTAGGTTCCTGCTTCCACCAGCTTGATCGTGGCATCGTGATTGCCCGAAAAGCCCACTTCCCCTTTGAAATCCGACAGCGCCATGCCTGCTTGCTGAATGAAATATTGCGGCATCAGCCGACCGGAGGTAGAAGATTCGCTGCCAAAGGTGAGGGTGCGTCCCTTGAGCGTGTTGAGGTCTTTGAGGTTAGTGAAGGGGGCAATGCCGCTCTGGGTGTTGGCAATGAAGACGCTGGTGAATTGTTCGTCGATGTCGCGCTGGGCGATCGCCTGGGCCCCTGGCACTTGCAGTCGCGCCTGCACACCCGTCAGCCCGCCAAACCACACCAGATCCAAATCACCCACCTTAAAAGCAGTCACCGCAGCGGCGTAGTCCGTTACGGGTTGATACTTTACGGGCACACCCAGTTTCGATTCCAGATAAGCAGCCAGTTTCTCAGCCTGTCGCTGCACCTTTTCGGGGTCTTGGTCGGGAATCGAGCCAACCACCAGGGGTGCGCTGTCGCCAGTGCCAGATTCGGAAGCGCCTGGCTCTGGGTTTTGCGCGGTTGGGCCGCTAGTGCAAGCGCTGACCCACAGCATGACTAGGCTGCCAAGCAGAACTGAGCGCAGAATAGAGCGACGGTTGAAGGATTTCATCATGAGGGGTTTCATCAGAGAGCCACAACGAGGACGGGTCGTTGTAGATTGGATTTCGTTTTGCATCCTACCAGTTCTATGGGAAAGGGTTGAGGACCTTCCTCGAGGTGATTACAGCGTTTTTGCAGCTCGTGTTTGCAGGTAGGTAGGGGTGCCGACGGTCAAGAAGCCCTCGCCTCGTCAGGGTAGCACCGGTCTCACCCGGCAAGAAAATGCTGTATCTTCAGGAGGGCATACTCTTTTAGGAATCAGGAAGTTGGCAAGTTGGGCGAAGAACCCATCCAATCTAGTAGAGCATTTGACCTGGCAATCGCACGGTCATCCAGACCGCAAGGCGTTTATCTTCTTAAAGGAGGGCGAAGCCGAAGCGGGACACCTGACCTACGCCGAGTTATGCCAGCGGGCGACCGAAATGGCGACTTGGCTCCAGCAGCAGTTTGCACCGGGCGATCGCCTGACGCTGGTCTATTCCTACGAAGCAGCGCTGGAGTTTGTCGTGGCGTTTTTGGGCTGTTTGGCGGCGCAGGTGGTTCCCGTCCCCTGCCATCCGCCGCGCAATCAGCAGGGGGTGGCCGACGTGGCGGCGCGGCTGCTGGGGTCGGGGTCGGTGGGCGTGCTGACGGGGCGATCGCTCTTGCCCAAGCTCCAGCGCCAGCTTGCCCCAGCGTTGCCCCCAGCACACCCGCTGCGCTGGCTATCTCATGAAGACTGTCATGCATCGGCAGCGAGCTGGGTCAGACCCGACCTGTCGCCCGACAGCCTGGCCTTTTTGCAATATACCTCTGGCTCTACGGGCACACCCAAGGGCGTAATGGTGACCCACGGCTGCCTCTGGGCCAATCAGCAGATGCTCCACGCTGCGTTTCAGCATACCGAAGCGTCGGTGGGCGTGGGCTGGCTGCCCCTGTTTCACGATATGGGGCTGATCGGCAATATTTTGTATTCCCTCTATGCCGGGTCGCTGTGCGTGCTGATGTCGCCGATTGCCTTTGTGCAAAAGCCTGTGCGCTGGCTGGAGGCGATCGCCCGCTACGGCGCAACCACCAGCGGCGGCCCCAATTTTGCCTATGATTTGCTGAGTCGGTATGTCACCGATGAGCAGCGCGATCGCCTCGATCTGTCTACCTGGGAGATTGCCTTTTGCGGCGCAGAACCCGTGCGGCAAGCCACGCTCGACCAATTTGCCGAAAAATTTCGCCCCTGTGGGTTTCGCCCGGAGGCGTTTTATCCGTGCTATGGCATGGCCGAGGCGACGCTGTTCATCACGGGCGGTGCTAAGCATTTGCCCCCCAAAACGCTGCATGTGGACACGCAAAGCCCAGAGCAAAACCGCGTGGAGATTTGCGAACCGTCCCGTCCCGGCCTTGCCCGCCCCAGCGCACGGCGGATGCAGACGCTGATCAGTTGCGGACATCCCTGGCTAGACACGCGGATAGAAATCGTTAATCGGGACACGCAGATGCCCTGCGCCGAAGGGGAAATTGGCGAAATCTGGGTGGCAGGGAGCGGCATCGGCAGGGGCTATTGGCAGCACCCGCTGGGGCTAGAGAATCCCTTTGGGGCAACGCTGGCCACGGGCGAGGGCGGCTTTTTGCGGACGGGCGACCTGGGCTTTGTGCAAGCGGGAGAACTGTTTATTACTGGGCGGCTGCACGATGTGCTGGTGTTGTGGGGCTTCAACCACTATCCGCAGCACATTGAGCAGACGGTGGAATCGTGCTATCCGGCGTTTCGTGCGGGCGGCTGTGCGGTTTTTGCCGCGCCAATTGATGAAGAGGCGGAGGGCGAAGAGCGGCTGGTCATTGCTCAAGAAGTGGAACGCAGCGCCCGCCAGCACCTATGGCTGCCAGACGTGGTGGAAACGGTGCGCTGGGTAGCGTTTCGGGAGCATTTCGTAGATGTGGGGGCGATCGCCCTGGTGAAACCCGGCGGCTTGCCCCGCACCTCCAGCGGCAAGATTCAGCGGAGTCGCTGTCGGCAACAGTTTTTGGAGGGCAGTCTGGCGGTGATCGACGTGTGGCGATCGCCCGATTGTCTAGACGTTTCCAGCCTAGTGCGGCGCTACCTCAATCCGCGCACTCACCTGATCCGCTTGGTGGCGCGGTTGCGGGCCAAGCTTAGCCGACCTTAGAGCAGAGGGGACAAACGCCAGAGGACAAGAGCAACACCCCCTTCTCGTCCTCTTTGCACTTTTATGCAACTCACTTTTCCTGTGAGCGCAATGAAATTTGCGGGAAAGGGGAGTGCCCTAGCTGGGGCGATCGCCCTATTGTACTTAACAACAGCTTCAAGCCAGCGCCCGCCCCCCAGCCGCCGCAGCGTGAAGCAGCATATTGCATAAGTTTGCTCATCCCGGAAATACATCTTTTTGGAACTCATTTAGTGATCCAAAGAGAACGTTAGCATATCGCAGTCGTTTTAACTTTCAGTCATGTAACCAATACGGGACTGGGAATTGAAATGACAAGCAATAACGCATACTAAGTTTCACTTGCTGGTTCATAAATTTACACGATTCCATACATGGCTGCGATCGCTCTTTGACTGCACTCCAACCATTGCACTGAACTACCTAATACCCCTACGGAGGTCATGCTCTATGGTACGCTCCTTCACACGTCCCCAGCCCGCTCGCGTGGTTCGTTTTGCGGCTTCTGGGTTGCTGCTGCTGCAAACGGCGATCGCCACCACGTTCGTCAGCGAATTTGCCCTGACCACCCCCGGAACCGCCCTCACCCAATCAGCCGCCGCCCAATCGCGGGGCAATGTTCAAGATGCCGAAGCCGCTGTGGTTCACATCCGCACCAACGGCCGCAATGGCAGCAGTACTGGTAGCGGGGTAATCATCGACCCCAGCGGATTAATTGTCACCAATGCCCATGTCGTTGCTGGGGCGCGGGAAGTAATCGTGACCGTGCAAGGGCGCGAAGTGCGGGCAGAGGTTGTGGCAATGGGTGCTGCGGACTGCCTGGATCTGGCCTTGCTGCAACTGCCCAACCAGCGCAACCTGCCCACCCTGCGCCTTGCCGATGCCAGTTCCATCACAAAAACGCAAGATATCTGGGCACTGGGCTTTCCCGTCGGCAGTACGCCGACCTCTCCATCCATCGTGGAGGGCACGGTGAATAACATTCATGTTCCTCAGGGTGTGGTGGTGTTTAATGCGCCAGTCAATCCGGGCAACTCTGGCGGGCCGGTGATTGATAGCCAGTCGCGGATTATTGGCATCACCAAGTCGGGCGCTCGCAATGCCCAAAACGTGAATTACGCCGTGTCGGTGGAGCAGGTGCGGCTGTTTGTGGAGTCCTATCGGCAGGGGCTGCGGTTCCCGATTGGGCAGTATGTGATTCCCGCCGCGGCCTCGTCTAACCAGCCCATCAGCCAGTCCATCTCGCTGACCCGTAGCAATGTGCAGGGCAACTTGCAGCCTGCTGACAGCCGCTTTTGCGCCGACGGCAACCCCCCGACGGATATCTACACCTTTGAGGCAGAGGCAGGGCAGGCGGTGATGCTCAGAATGTCTACTCGTCAGGCTGGATCGCATCTGGTGCTGGTCGGGCCCGATGGACGGGCGATCGCCTTTGACCGTAGTAATGGGGCGAATCGAGATGCGCTGGTGGTGCAAAAGCTGACCCAGAGCGGGCAATACACCGTGCTGGCCATAGCCGCAGGCGAAACCCAATCTGGACAGTATGACCTGCAAATTTCGCAGCCAATTTTGGTGGAGCAGGGAATGTTGGATGCCAGCACTGCACCCTGTTTCGATGATGGCTCCCTCTGCCGCGCTTACAACTTCCAGGGACGCGCCGGACAGACCGTCGCGCTGATTGTAAACTCGGCGTTTAATCCGTACCTGATTGTGCGCGACCCCAATGGCGATCGCGTGGTGGAAGGCAGGGCAGAGCGCCAGGGCAGCCTGCGGTTTGAACTGCCCGCCGACGGCTGGTATCGGCTGGTTGTGGGCGGCATGGAACCGGGCGATCGCGGCGAGTTCTTTGTCTCCATCATCGACACGCAGGATTTGCCTGGTGCAAACCGAGTGTCGCAGCGCTGAGGTAGTGCTTGCTGAGGCGTGAATCTGAAGCGTGAATCTGAACGCGAACCAATGCACCTGCGGCGGGAGGTCTGGCAGCCAGTCCAGCACCCCGCCGCAGAGGCATTATGGCTCTGCGCCAAAACCAGCGGGCGATCGCCCCCCATTCATCCTGCGGCAATTCCAGGCACTTTTTGGTAAAGGGTGGCGATCGCACACTCCAGCCCCACACTCTCAAAGCGCACTGTGTCGCCTACGCCGTAGCGCTGCCCAACCCAGCCCTCTGCCGTCAGCCTATAGCATTCCAGCGCCATTTCAGACTGATTCACCAACACATATTCGCGCAGGGTTGGCACGGTCTGATAATCGGCAAACTGGTCGCCCCGGTCAAACGCAGCGGTCGAGTCCGACAGAATCTCGATGACCAGCGTTGGAAAGCGGATGAAATCTTCGGTCGTGGATAGATCACGCTCGTCGCAAGTGACCACCACATCAGGATAGTAGTAGCAGTTGGCGGACTCCAGCCGCACCTTCATATCCGACGACATCACCAAGCAGGGCGAATCTTGCAAATGGACATTCAGCAGCGTGGTGAGGTTACTCGCCAGAATGACGTGGGACTTCTTCGCCCCTACCCTCGCGTAGACCTGTCCTCGGCGATATTCATGCCTAGTCGGGCTGGGCGATCGCCCGCCAAATAGTCTTCTGGAGAGATGTAGAACTTGCTGTACGGCGCTTTCATCACTCAAGCCACAAGCCAAGATTCTATTCAGTATGACATCTTTGCTCTATTCCAGATTTTCTAAGTCATTGAGATCCTTCAGCCTGCCGCTAGCCTGCTTATTGAGCTTTAGATCTTTCAAGCTAATGATGTTTACCTCAACACCATCCAGCACATCGACTGTCTTCTCTGCGTAGCATTCCTCAAAAGACACCCCAGAAATGGTAGTCAGAACTTCAATCCTAAATGGAGGAACCCCCATACGAGCAATTTTGTTGGGCTGCAAAAATAGCTCTGGGGTTAGCCCCTCTACATTGAATCCAAACTCTCGAATTGCATCCACTACTTTTTGAGCGTTTTCCGGATTGATTGCAATCCAGATATCGATGTCAGCGGTTGCGCGGGCATAGCCATAATATCCAACCGCATAGCCACCGATTAGTAGATACTCAACTTGTTTTGAATTCAGCAATCTCAAAAAATCTTTGAAATCTGACGGTAGAAGGCTTGTAGCCATAGATAACCTGTCGCATTTGCTCTATTGCTTGCAACCGCTCATGGGGTGTTTTTGAGCGCCAGTATTGCGTCTCATCGGAATCGTCGAATAGAGACACAACGGAAAAAGCAGTTTTATCTACGCTGAACATAAATATGATTAATAGAGTAATTTTGGAAAGCATTACTCTAATTTTCAGTTAGTTAGAGTGCTGCACTAGTGCTAGTTTACTATACTCAGACCCTACTGGATTCTCTCGCTGGCGATCGCCCCCAAAATATCCTGAATTCTCAAATCCCACGGTCTAGATGACATGCTGCAAATCCTTCATCACGGGTTCGCGAACATGCTCTCGCAGCGCCTTTGCAGTGCCCAAATCTACTTTGCAGCCCAGCAGATCTTCTAAATAGTGGCGCACCCGAAACAGTTGAAACAATCCGCCTGGGCGATCAAACTCCACCAGGAAATCGATATCGCTATCATCCCGCGCCTCATCCCGCGCCACGGAGCCAAACAGATCAAGCGACTTCACACCCAACTCTTGAAGCTGAGCGCGATGGGCTTGCACCAGAGCGATCAACTCATCTCGTTTCATGCAAATCGTGAAAAAACGAAGAACGAAGAACAAAAACCGAAACTCTCTTATTTTTTCCTTCTTCTCTACTAAAGTCCAAAAGTTCGAGAGAAGCACTCTCTCCTCATCTTCTCATCCCCTCTCTCCCCCTCTCCCTCTCTCCCTCTCTCCAACACCCCGTCACTCTCCACTACGCACTGAAATATTTTGCAGTCGGGTGATACACCACGATCGCCGTCGTCGATTGCTCTGGATAGAGCTGTTCGCTTTCGTCCATGTGCAGCCCGATGCGCTCCGCCCCCAGCAGGTTGAGCTGAGTGTACTGATCCTGAATGTTCGGACAAGCAGGATAGCCAAAGCTATAGCGTGACCCCTGATAGCGTTGCGCCAGCACATCGCGGATGTTGTCGGGTTCCGCCGCGCCAAAGCCCAACTCGCGCCGGATGCGGGCGTGCGTCCACTCTGCCAGCGCTTCTGCGGTCTGCACCGCCAGCCCGTGGAAGTACAGATAGTCGGTGTATTGGTCAGCGGCAAATAGCTGCTGGGCAAATTCGGTGGCAATGTCGCCGACCGTCACTGCCTGCATGGGAAACACGTCAAACTGAGTGGCTTGGTCTTTGGGCAGGAAGAAGTCGGCGATGCAGAGGCGGCGGAGGGACTTCTGACGCGGGAAGTTGAACGTGGCGACAGGCTGCAAATCTTGTGGGCCCATGCCATTTTTCACAGCGGCCGGGTCGTAGATATACAGCGAGTTTCCGTCGGACAGGCAGGGGAAATAGCCGTAGACCACCTGCGGCCGCAGCAGATTTTCTGCCAATACGCGCTGCTTCCACTGCGCCAGGATGGGATACGCCTTTTCCTGCAAGAAAGCATCGTACTCCTCGCGGCTCTGCTCCTTAGGCTTACGGAACTGCCACTGCCCTGCAATCAGCGCCTGTAAATCCAGATACCAGAACACGTCCTCTAGCGGAATATCTTCTGGGTTTAGAATCTGCGTGCCCCAGAACGGCGGCGTGGGGCGAGGAATGTCGAGGGCTACGGCTTCCGACCTCACCGTATCCTCAACCGTTGGCGCTACCGTAGTAGCTGACTGCTCCGATTCTGCCTGAACCTCAGACACGGTTTCTTTTCCTGACCCCTGACCCCTGCTCTCTGGCTCCTGCGCCTCGTCCAAAAAGCCCTGCACATCATCCCACTGGCCTGCTGCCTTCGCGGACATCAGCTTGTCCATAAAGTGCAGGTCAGAGAAGGCATCTTTGCCGTAAATCACCTTCCCTTTATAGGTGTTTTGGCAGTCTTCGTAGACAAACTTGGGCGTAAGCGCTGCACCACCCAGGATAACGGGCACAGTGATGCCGCGCTCATTAAATACCTCTAGGTTCTCTTTCATAAAGGCGGTGGACTTCACCAGCAGTCCGCTCATGGCGATGCAGTCGGCCTGGTGTTCAAAGTAGGCGTCGATGATGTTGTCTACGGGCTGCTTGATGCCCAGGTTAATCACGCGGTAGCCGTTGTTGGTGAGGATGATGTCCACCAGATTTTTGCCAATGTCATGCACATCGCCCTTCACCGTGGCAATTAGAAAAGTGCCTTTGGCATTGCCGCCGGATTCTTCCTTGTCCATAAACGGCTCTAGGTGCGCGACGGCGGCTTTCATCGTCTCCGCCGATTGCAGCACAAAGGGAAGCTGCATCTGCCCAGAGCCAAACAGATCGCCGACGACCTTCATGCCGTCCAGCAAGAAGGTGTTGATGATGTCCAGCGGCTTGTAGGTCTTCAGCGCTTCGGTGAGGGCTTCTTCCAGCCCGATGCGTTCGCCGTCGATGATGTGCTGCTTCAGTCGCTCCTCGATGGGCAGATCGGCAAGGGAGCCGCCGGAGCGGGTGTCTTTGGCCGAAACCCCCTCGAACAGTTTGGTGAGTTCTGTCAGCGGATCGTAGACGCAGACCTCGCCTTCAAACCGCCGCTGGTCGTAGATGAGCTGGCGACAGACTTCCTGATGCTGCGGCTCAATTTTGGCCAGGGGCAAGATCTTGGCGGCGCTGACGATCGCCCCGTCCATGCCCGCCGCCGTTGCCTCATGCAGAAACATCGAGTTCAGCACGATCCGCGCTGCGGGGCTGAGGCCAAAGGAGATATTCGACACGCCCAGCAGGATGTGAACCCCTGGCAGGTTTTGGCGGATTTGGCGAATTGCTTCGATAGTGGCCTTGCCGTTTTCGCGGTCTTCCTCGATGCCGGTAGAAATGGGCAGCGCCAGCGGGTCGTAGAAGATTTCGTAGGGCGGAATGCCGTATTCCAGCGCATCGCGGTAGGCCCGTTGGGCGATCGCAAATTTCTTTTCTGCCGTCCGAGCCATGCCCTCTTCGTCGATCGTGCCCACCACAATCCCCGCACCGTAGGTCTTGGCCAGTTCCAGCACCTTGAAGAAGCGCTCGTCGCCGTCTTCGTAGTTTGTCGAGTTGAGGATGCACTTGCCGCCTGCGACTTTCAGACCCGCTTCCATCTTTTGCCATTCGGTGGAGTCGAGCATCAGCGGCAGGTTTACGTTTGTCACCAAGCGCGACACCAGTTCCCGCATGTCTCGTTCGCCGTCGCGGCCCACGTAGTCCACGTTCACATCCAGGACATGGGCCCCTTCTTTGACCTGCGATCGCGCTACGGCCACCAGCCCGTCCCAATCTTCCGCATTCAGCAGTTCCCGCACTTTTTTGGACCCGCTGGCATTCAGGCGTTCGCCAATGATCAGAAACGAGTTGTCCTGGTCGTAGGGCTGGGCACTGTAGATGGAGGCGGCGGCGGGGATGTAGGAGAGGGCGGGACGGGAGGAGGGGTTTTGGATTTTGGATTTTGGATTTTGGGGGGGCTGGTTTGTGGCGACTCGCCCTTGACCCCTAACCATGCGCTCGCGGGGCTTCAGCGTGGGGGCGATTTCGGCTAGCTGCTGGATATGCTCTGGGCGCGTGCCGCAGCAGCCGCCGATCACCTGCACGCCCAGGTCTTCGACGAAGTGCATCAGCGCCATCCGCAACTCCATCGGCGTGAGCTTGTAGTGGGCATGGCCGCCGACGTTTTCGGGGATGCCCGCGTTGGGGATGCAGGAAATGACGAAGGGCGAGTGCTGCGACAGGTAGCGGATGTGGTCGGCCATGCGGTCGGGGCCGGTGGCGCAGTTTAGCCCCAGGATGTCGATGGGGTAAGGTTCCAGAATGGTGAGCATGGCGGCCACGTCGGAGCCGACGAGCATCGTGCCCTGAATTTCCATCGTCACGGACACCATCAGCGGACGGCGAGCGCCCTTCCGCGCAAACACCGCCTCGATTGCGTTCAGCGCTGCTTTAATTTGCAGCACGTCCTGGCAGGTTTCCACGATAAACAGATCCACGCCGCCGTCGTAGAGTCCCTCTGCCTGCTCCTCAAAGGCCGCCTTCATCGTGTCGTAGTCGATATGGCCGAGGGTGGGTAGCTTGGTGGTGGGGCCCATCGACCCGGCCACAAAGCGGGGTTTTTCGGGGGTGGAAAATTCTTCGGCGCAGCGTTTTGCCAGTTCCGCTGCCAGCTTGTTGAGTTCATAAGCGCGATCGCCCAGGTTATATTCCGCCAGCACAATGGAGGCCGCGCCGAAGGTGTCGGTTTCGATTACGTCCGCACCGGCGGCGAGAAAGTCGCGATGCACCTTGGCGACCGCTTCCGGCTTGGTGACGACCAGATACTCGTTGCAACCCTCATACTCCGCGCCGCCAAAGTCCTCCGCCGTCAGGTTTTGCACCTGGAGGTTTGTCCCCATCGCGCCGTCAAAAACGATGACCGGGCGATCGGGGCTGTGGAGGCGATTTAGAAAGGCGCTGTTCATAGTGCGAGTTAGGCTGATGTTGTTGAGGCAGGGTTTGCCCTCATCCCCCAGCCCCTTCTCCTGTGTGAGAAGGGGAGAAAAGTCCCTGTCCCGGTGGGAGAGGGATTGAGGGTGAGGGCTGGCGCAGTCGTTCTAGGGTTTGTCGGTGTTGTCTTTTGTCAGTATTGTCTAGCGTATCTCACTCGCTGGTGTGCCCCAAGCGATCGCCCCTGCAAGTCTCAGAATTCACCAGGAAAACTGGGTGCGACAGAAACCGAAGTTCAGAGAAAAAAAGCGAAGTGAAACGCAAGCGTGAGGGAATCCTCACTTATGCATACACTTGGGAATAGGGCGATCGCTGTTGGGCAATCGCCCTGCATCTTCCCCCTCATCTGCACGACGGCGTGCAACGCGATAACCCCTATGGCGAGCCTCAAAATCCTGATTGTGGACGACAGCAAGACGATTCGGATGCAGGTGCGAGACATGCTTCCGCGCGGCAGCTATGAGGTGATCGAGGCGCGAGACGGGGTAGAAGGGCTACATGTGATTCGCCAGGAGCGCCCCAATTTAGTGCTGCTGGATTTCTTTATGCCGCGCATGAACGGCTGGGAAGTGGTGCAGACGATCCAGGCCGATCCCCGGCTGAAGTCGATCCCGATCGTGATGATGTCGGGTCGCCGCGAAGATGTGGAAAAGACCGTGCCGGAACTGTTTGACTATTTTGAATTTGTCGGCAAGCCGTTTGGTCAGTCGCATTTGTTCAACGCAATTCGCTCTGCCACCGCAAAGGCAAAGGATCGCCAAGAGGTGGCAGCGATTCCAATGCGCTCTCCAGCGGAGGTGGAAGACGCTCCCGCCGTTGCGCCCAACGGAGCCACCGAACTCCAGCAACTGAAGGCCGAAGTGCAGCAACTCCGCAACCAAAATGCCCGCCTGCGAACGGAAGTGGAAACCCTGAAAAAGCAGATGGCGCAGGTCGTCGCCCTCGTGCGCCAGAAGTTGGGATAGCGGTCAAGGCTAATATTGCTCTGCTACTTCTGCTCGCTCAATGCCGAATCGATCATCTGCTTCAGTTCTTCCTCTGTCCAGGGCTTGCGGAGACAGGTGTAGAGATTGGCCTCTTGCCGCGCCCGCTCAATTGCGGCTTCGTCGGCCTGCCCGGTCAGCATCACGGTCACAATTTTGGGAAACTGCTGATGAACCTGGGTCAGAAATTCATCGCCTTTCACATTGGGCATGAGCCAATCAGACACAATAATTAAAATCTTGATGGACTCTGCCTCAAGCTCGCCGATAAGTTCCCAGGCTTCTTCTGCACTCTGGGCAAACTCATACAAATACTGACGACCAAACAACCGCTGCAACTGGGATTTTAGTGAAGCGAGAACCGTGACTTCATCATCAACACATAAGATTGCTGCATCAGACATGAGTGAATTCCTCGATAACTTCCTCATTGGGTCGAGAGTCTTGACTTGGCGCTTCCTCAATCGGCAGCCAAATCCTAAACTCAGTATTCCCAGGACGGCTCTCCACTTCGATAGAGCCACGGTGCTTGTCAACAATTTTTTTACTGATGTACAATCCCAAACCGCTTCCTTGTCCAGCCGATTTGGTCGTGAAGAATGCGTCAAACATTCGATCCTTTACATGTGATGGAATGCCGCTACCCGTGTCGGCAATACGCACTTCGACCCCGCCATCTTTCTCGACAATTGAAATGGTCAAGGTTCCACCAGATTCCATCGCCTGGATCGCATTATGAATCAAGTTTGTCCAGACCTGGATTAGCTCGTCGGGATAACCCAAAATACTGGGAACTTCCTGATAGTTGCAGCTTAACTGAATGTTGCGCTTGATTTGGTTGTGATAAATCTCCAGGACATTTTCAATACCATCGCTAACCTGTAGCGGCTTCTTGTCTCCGCTCTGGTCAAATCGAGCGTAGCTCTTGAGGGCAAAGACAATTTTAGAAGAACGCTCAACGGCCCGCAGAATCGTTTTGTTATTAAGAAAGGAACTGGCAAGACTGTGGGCCAGATGAATTGCCCAGTCTCGATGTTCACTCTTGAGAATTGGCATTAAAAAGTCAAGATCGTCTCGAACGCCAATAAGGGTGCGTGTCACCTTCTTGGTAGAAAAACTAGGCTGGAAAAGACGCGCATCTATCTGCCATGTCTATGACTCCTGAAGACGAAGCCCAACTGCAACAGTGTGTTGAAACGATAGCCAGCATTTTGTATCGCAATACGCCTGCTGAACAACTGCAAACGCTAGAAGGCATTGAGCAAGCCATCCGAACCCACACGCAACAAGCCGTATTGCCGCAACTGGGAGTTTTTTTATTGCAGCAGCGACTGGTACAACTGATGGCAGAAGTGTTGAATTGAGACATAAAACTTTACATTTGACCCTATGAAGCTCCTA